>JAUIBM010000275.1 GCA_030428345.1 Alphaproteobacteria bacterium
GATCTCGGTGCAGTTCTTCCCGATGTTCTGCGGCTCTGCCTTCAAGAACAAGGGTGTCCAGCCCCTGCTCGACGGCGTGGTCGACTTCCTGCCTGCGCCGAATGAAGTTCCGGCGATCAAGGGCATCGACCCGAAGACCGATGCGGAAATCGAGCGTCACGCAGATGACAGCGAACCGCTTTCGATGCTGGCGTTCAAGATCATGAACGACCCATTCGTTGGTTCGCTCACCTTCTGCCGGATCTATTCGGGCAAGGTGGAGAAGGGTGCGTCCCTGGCCAACACGGTCAAGGAAAAGCGCGAGCGCATCGGCCGCATGCTGCAGATGCATTCCAACTCCCGTGAGGACATCGAGCACGCCTATGCAGGCGACATCGTTGCGCTTGCTGGCCTCAAGGACGTGACCACCGGCGATACGCTTTGCGATCCGCTGAAGCCAGTCATCCTGGAGCGCATGGAATTCCCCGAGCCGGTCATCCAGATCGCGATCGAGCCGAAGACCAAGGGCGACCAGGAAAAGATGGGCCTGGCGCTTAACCGCCTGGCGGCCGAGGATCCTTCCTTCCGCGTCAAGACGGATGAGGAATCGGGCCAGACGATCATCGCCGGAATGGGCGAATTGCATCTCGACATTCTCGTCGACCGCATGCGTCGCGAGTTCAAGGTCGAGGCCAATGTCGGCGCGCCGCAGGTGGCCTATCGCGAAACCATCACCCGTCAGGCCGAAGTGGACTACACCCACAAGAAGCAGACCGGCGGTTCGGGTCAGTTCGCCCGCGTCAAGATCATCTTCGAGCCCAATCCCGAGGGCGAGGAGTTCAAGTTCGAGTCCAAGATCATCGGCGGCTCGATCCCGAAGGAATATATTCCCGGTGTCCAGAAGGGCATCGAGAGCGTCATGAATTCCGGTCCTCTTGCCGGCTTCCCGATGCTCGGGGTCAAGGCTTCGCTGATCGACGGCGCCTATCATGACGTCGACTCCAGCGTACTGGCGTTTGAAATCGCCTCGCGCGCAGCCTTCCGTGAGGCTGCTCCCAAGGCGGGCGCCCAGCTGCTCGAGCCGATCATGAAGGTAGAGGTCGTGACGCCGGAAGACTATGTCGGCGACGTCATCGGCGATCTGAACTCGCGTCGTGGCCAGATCCAGGGGCAGGAGATGCGTGGCATCGCCACTGTCATCGATGCTCACGTGCCGCTGGCCAACATGTTCAAATATGTCGACACGCTGCGCTCGATGAGCCAGGGCCGGGCGCAGTACACGATGCAGTTCGACCACTATGCCCCGGTTCCAAACGCCGTGGCGCAGGAAATCCAGGCCAAATACGCCTGAACGGGAAGATGAGACGGCCCTTGAGGTCGTCCGCATACAGACAATCTGCCCCGCAGGGCGACAAGGAAATGGAGAGCCGCAATGGCAAAGGAAAAGTTTCAGAGGAACAAGCCGCATTGCAACATCGGCACGATCGGTCACGTCGACCACGGCAAGACCACGCTGACGGCTGCGATCACGAAGTATTTCGGCGAGTTCAAGGCGTATGACATGATCGACGCGGCTCCTGAGGAGCGCGCGCGCGGCATCACGATTTCCACGGCGCATGTGGAATACGAGACCGCGAACCGCCACTACGCCCATGTCGACTGCCCGGGCCACGCGGACTATGTGAAGAACATGATCACGGGTGCGGCGCAGATGGACGGCGCGATCCTGGTCTGCTCGGCGGCGGACGGCCCGATGCCGCAGACGCGCGAGCACATCCTTCTGGCCCGTCAGGTCGGCGTTCCCGCGATCGTGGTGTTCCTGAACAAGGTCGATCAGGTCGACGACGCCGAGCTTCTGGAGCTGGTGGAGATGGAAGTGCGCGAGCTGCTTTCGTCCTATGAGTTCCCGGGCGACGATATTCCGATCGTCAAGGGCTCGGCGCTTGCGGCGCTGAACGGCACCAATCCGGAGATCGGCGAGAACGCGATCCGCGAACTGATGGAGCAGGTTGACGCCTACATCCCGCAGCCCGAGCGTCCGGTCGATCTTCCCTTCCTGATGCCGATCGAGGACGTGTTCTCGATCTCTGGCCGCGGCACGGTGGTGACCGGCCGCGTCGAGCGCGGCATCGTCAAGGTGGGCGAGGAAATCGAGATCGTCGGCATCCGCGACACGAAGAAGACGACCTGCACGGGCGTCGAGATGTTCCGCAAGCTTCTGGACCAGGGCCAGGCAGGCGACAACATCGGCGCGCTGCTGCGCGGCGTGGACCGCGAGGGCGTTGAGCGCGGGCAGATCCTGTGCAAGCCCGGTTCGGTCAAGCCGCACAAGAAGTTCAAGGCCGAGGCCTACATCCTGACGAAGGAGGAGGGCGGACGCCACACGCCGTTCTTCACCAATTACCGTCCGCAGTTCTACTTCCGCACGACCGACGTGACGGGCATTGTCGAGCTGCCGGAAGGCGTGGAGATGGTGATGCCGGGCGACAATGTCGAAATGCTGGTCGAGCTGATCGTGCCGATCGCGATGGAAGAGCGCCTGCGCTTCGCCATCCGCGAGGGTGGACGCACCGTCGGCGCCGGCATCGTCGCTTCCATCATCGAGTAAGCATTACGGCGGCGGGGCCGATGGTTTGGCCCCGCCGTGTTTTCCCCGCCATTTCGGCGAGGAAGCCTGCAAGGGTAACGAAACAGGTCGGTTGACTTACGCGCCGCCGGTTTCCGCAAATGCGAAATGCGGAACACCGCATTTCGTGCGGCGCCGGCATCGTCGTTTCCATCATCGAGCAAGCATTACGGCGGCGGGACCGATGCTTCGGCCCCGCCGTTCGTTTGTCCGGACAGTCGCTCCAACTATCGTTGCCGCCAGCAATGCATCCCCGCCAAGCCGCGGATTTGCGCCCGACCAAGTCATCGCTCATGATGCTCGGCAGTTGACGGGCGGCGTGGCGATCCACGCCGCGTCTTGTACCGTTCGAACGGTTGGGCAGGGCGCTGAAGAGCATAATCCTGGTACTCACATTGTTGGCCTGCCATGTGTCGCTCGCGATGCCGGCATTCGCGGCCGGCTGTCCCGACAGACCGGCCTGCCGCGGGTGCGGCTGCAAGGGCGGTCCCGGCTATCGCGTCATCGCTTCCAAGAAATGCGCCGGATTCGAGAACCTGGACAGGCTTTGCGGCGCGCCGCCTGATCCATCGCGGTGCGTCTTCGAAAATGCGCCGGGAACCGGAGCAAACCGGGAATGCGCGCTCGCGCCGAGGAAGAAATAGCGGGCCAGGGCGGGAAATTCGGGTCGAGGCATCTGCTCTCGCGGGGTATCATCTGCTCGAATCTGTTTCGATCCGCGCACTGCGTGATCGGCTCCGGGAGGGCGGAATGAAGCTTTGGCTGCACCATGTGAACCACGTCACCGAAAACGTCGAACGGCTGCGCCGGTTCTATTCCGACATCATGGGAATGGGCGAGCAGACGGATGACCTGCCGGTGCGCGAGGCGAGCAGGGCCTATTCCGGCGACGTCGCATTCGTGACCGACGGCGCTGTCCAGATGCATCTGGCGCAGAAGGATCTGGGCCTCGCCCATCGCGCCGGAAAGGCGATCAATCCGGTCGAACGCGGCCACATCGCTTTTCGCACCGACGACATCGAAGCGTTCAAGCGGCATCTGGAAGAAAACGGGGTCGCCTACAGCGACTATGCCGGCGTCGCCACCGGTTCCTGGCACCAGATCTTTTTCCACGATCCTGAAGGCAATGTCGTGGAAGTGCACCAGGTTCTGGACGGGCAGGGCGTCTGACGACCGTATCGCTTGCGCCGCGCGATCGCTTGCGGTTGTGCACTTGAAAGTTGCGTCATTCCCCGTAGTCTGGCCTTGCAGGGGAGACGCGAGGGGCGATGACGTTTTTCAGGTGGGTCTGGTTCCTGACATTCGCTTTCATTGTGCCGATGGCCGGTTCGGCCGTCGCGGCAAGTTCACTGGACATCGGCAAGGACGAGGCAATGCGTTTCGCCGTCGTTCGCAGCGATAGCGCGGGATGCGAGCCGACCTGCCCGCAATGGATCTCCGCCGAGGGCGGTTTCGCCACCGACACCGCGACCAAGTTTCGGAAATTCCTCAAGCGCATCGGCCCTAACAAGTTTCCCATCGTCATCAGTTCTCAAGGCGGCAATGTGGATGTCGCGCTGGAGTTCGGCCGGATCGTGCGCAAGAGAGGCATCGCGATGATCGTCGGCACGACCGTGTTTTCCGGCTGCGAGCCCTCCGACAGGAAATGCAAGCTCGATAAGTCCGCCAGGGGCGTCTATTCGGGCTCGGTTTCCGATTACGGCTTCTGCATATCGGCCTGCCCGCTTGCGCTTGCCGGCGGCGTCGAGCGTGTGATCGGGCATGGCGCGGTTATTGCCATCCACCAGTTCACCAACGTCTCGCGGATGGACAAGCTGGTCTACAGCATCCGCTACAAGATGGTGAACGGGGTGCGCAAGGAGGTCGGTCGAAAGGTTATCAAGCGCAAGAAGGGCAAGGAGAAGATTTCAACGGCCACGCCGGCCAAGATTGTCAGGAAGGTGAAGAAGTATCTCGCCGCCATGGACGTGCGGACCGAGTTCTACGACCGGCTGGCAAAGGTGCCCGCATCCTCGCTCGAATCGCTTGGCGGCGAGGAACTGGTCAGTCTGGGCCTCATAAACGGTGTTCGCGGCGGGACATGGTATCTGCGGACCGAGATGTGCCGGATCGTCGGCGAACGACCTGGCTTTTGCGTCGAGAGGAAGGATTCGCGCAACAAGGGTCATTCGGCCGGCGCGGACGGAGCTTTGCAGAGCCTGCGGGATGCGCCGTTTGACTATCCCGGCGACCAGTGGATGCGGTTCGTTCTGGTACGCTCGGCGGAGCGCGGATGCGAGCCGACCTGTACGCAATGGATATCGGCGGAAGGCCCGATCGTCGCCAAGACGCCGGCCGACTTCAAGCGCTTCATGGACTGGATCGGGAACGGCCGGTTTCCGATGCTGCTGTCTTCGTCCGGCGGAGACACCGATGCCGCGCTGGAACTGGCGAGGCTCGTGCGCCAATACGGACTGGACGTCGCGATCGGCGTCACCCGTTTCAAGAACTGCGATTCCTTCGTGTCCTGCTATGTCACCCAGGACCCGTTT
>JAUIBM010000276.1 GCA_030428345.1 Alphaproteobacteria bacterium
GTCACGCCATCGACATGGTCGATCACCTCGCCCACCTCGTAATCGCCCCAGCGATGCGGCTCTCCGGCGAGGGTGAAATCGTAATCGGTGAAATCCAGCCCGTCGGGGATCACCAGATCGCCCGCATCCAGCGCACCCGCCGCAACCGCGACGAGGACGCCTGCAAAGCATCGCTGGCGGCGCTGGAAAACGTCGCGCGCACCGGCGAGGGCAATATCCTGGCCGCGGCAGTCGAGGCCGCCCGCGCCAGGGCGACGGTCGGCGAGATTTCCGCCGCCATGGAAAAGGCCTGGGGCCGGCATTCGGCGGTCACGCGAATGGTTTCCGGCGTCTACGGCGCCCATTACGGCGACGATCCGCGCTTTGCCGGCATTTCGAAGGAAATCGAGGATGTCGCCGGCAGGCTCGGTCGCAAGCCGCGCGTCATGCTGGTGAAGATGGGCCAGGACGGCCACGATCGCGGCGCCAAGGTCATCGCCACCGCCTTCGCCGATCTGGGTTTCGAGGTCGTCATCGGCCCGCTGTTTCAGACGCCGGACGAAGCCGCCGATCTCGCCATTGCCGAGGACGTGGACATTGTCGGCGTCTCCTCGCATGCCGCCGGGCATCTGACGCTTGCGCCCATGCTGATCGACGCGCTCGGCAAGCGCAATGCGGCGGACAAGATCGTCATCTGCGGCGGCGTCATCCCGTCGCAGGATTATGAAGCGCTGAAGAAGGCGGGCGTCGCCGCGATCTATGGTCCGGGCACCAATATCCTCGATTCCGCATCCGGCCTGCTGGCGCTGATGCGCGAACAGCTGCGCGGGCGCAACCGCTGAACCGGTTCCGCGAAGAGCGTCAGGCGGATCGATCCGCCTGATGCATCTTCTTGGGGCGGGCGGCGCTTCATGAAGGGCGGCAAATCGCGTATCCGTGCAGCGAACCGGAGCGCGCCATGTTCTTCATCCTGTCGAAACTGTTCTGGGCGGTGGCCAGACCGCTGAATTTCCTGTTCCTGCTCGCGCTGGCGTCGGGGCTACTGGGCAAGCTCGGCTTCCGCCGGCTGGCGCGCACGGGCTTCGTCCTCTCCGCGATCCTCTTCGCCGCGATAGGCTTCACGCAATTGCCCGATCTGCTGATGAACCAGCTGGAAACGATCGTGCCGGAAACCGAGCTTCCGGCCGAGCCCGCCGGGATCATCGTGCTGGGCGGCGGCATCGGCACGCAGAGCGCCAGCGGCGGCGTCGGGTATCATCTGGGCGAAGCGGCCGACAGGTTGGTCAAGGGACTGGAACTGCGCAGGCGCTATCCGAACGCCCGCTTCATTTACAGCGGCGGCAGCGGCGCCCTTCTGACCGATGAACTGGCGGAGGCGTTCGGGGCGCAGGCGGCGGTGCAGGCGCTGTACGGCGACGGACGGGGCATGGAGCTGGAATCGCAGTCGCGCACCACCTGGGAGAATGCGGAGCGCGTGGCGGAGATGATCGGACAGCAATCGTCCGGCCAGTGGATCCTCGTCACCTCCGCGTTTCACATGTCCCGCGCCATCGGCTGCTTCCGAACGGTCGGGATCGATGTCGTTCCCGCCCCGACCGACTTTCGCGCCGAGGCGCTGCAATTCCCCTGGCTGATGGACGAATCGCCGATCCAGTTCCTGAAAGCCAGCCTGCTGGTGAAGGAATGGATCGGCCTTTTCGCCTATTACGCAACGGGGCGGACGGGGGCGCTTCTTCCGCGCTGAATTGCCGCCGGGCGATGCTTTATTTCATCAGGCCCGGTTGATAAGGAAACCGGGTCGATACCGTGCGGATTCCGCCACCGGCGATGCTTCGATCATGCCCGACCGCTCCCTCCGGCTAAGCACGCCGCCCCACGCAGGCCGAGACAGGAAAACCGATTTCATGCAGCCCTTGCTGAAGACCTTGGCGACCTTGCTGCTCGGGGGAGTCGGTGCGTTTGCCGCGACGCGCCTGGGGCTGCCGGCGCCGCTGATCATCGGCCCTGCGATCCTTGTCACCATCGCCGGCCTCATCGGCCTGCCGGCGCAAATTCCCTCGCTGCTGCGCGACTGCGTGTTCGTCATCCTGGGCTGCGTCATGGGAGCCGGCGTCACGCCGCAGGTGCTGCAGGCGGCCTATGCCTGGCCGTTGAGCCTGGTTCTGCTCGTCCTGTGCGTGGCCGCGATCATGGCCGTCACCGCCAGGCTGCTGCAAAAAATGTTCGGGCAGGATCGCCTCACGGCGGTCCTGTCCTCGGCGCCCGGACATCTCAGCTTCGTCATGGGGCTGGGCGCGGATTCGGGCGGCAACATGGCCGCCATCAGCATCATCCAGTCCATCCGCCTGCTCTCGCTTACCCTCATCGTGCCGATTTTCGTGACCGCGTTCGGCCACGCCCTGCCGCAGGTGGCGGCGTCCGCTTCAACTGTCCTTGCGCCAGTCATCCTGCTGGTGCTGCTGACGATCGCCGCCGCCGCCGGAATAGGCCTGCGCCGCGTCGGCATGCCCGCCGCCTACCTGATGGGCGGGCTCTTGATCTCGAGCGCCGCGCATATTTCGGGATTGGTGGAGGGGACGATTCCTGCCTGGCTTTCCGTGCCGGCCTATGTGGCGATGGGTTCGCTGATCGGAAGCCGGTTCGCCGGCGTCAGCCTGCACGACCTCGGCCAATACGCGCTTGCCGGGCTGATCAGCACGTTCGCCACGGTGGCGATCGCCGCCCTCGGCGCGTGGATCGCATCGCAGGCAACCGGACTGCCGCTCGGCCAGGTGCTGATCGCATTCGCCCCGGGTGGCGTGGAAACCATGTCGGCGCTTGCCTTGCTCATGCATGCCGATCCCACCTATGTCGCCGCCCATCACGTGCTGAGGCTGTTCGTGCTGACGGCGCTCATTCCGCTGTTTCTGGGACGCCGCGCACGCCGGAGCTAACATTGCCGGCTGCAAGGACGCGATCGGCCGTATCGCTCATTTAGCGGAAACTCATCCAAAACTTGACTCCCCGTCCGGGCCCGGCGCATCCTTGGAGAAGAGGATGTTCGACCTTGCGTTGTGACCTGCGGAGATTGCACCGCGCCTGCCGCCATCGCCAGTCCGGGGGGAGAGCACGCGGGTCGGGGCTGACGCAGATCGATCGGGAGAAGTGGGAAGCGGCGCCGCGCCAGTCAGCGCGAGCGCCAATATTTTCGCCCAGGCATGCGGGCCCCGTGCGGCCCTACAATCATCGGAGGAAATCATATGAAGCTGACATTTTGTGCAAGCGTGGCGCTGGCAGCCCTCGTCGCCACGGCGGGTTCGGCCATTGCCGCGGATCTGAAATTCGAACCGGGCAAGGACGCGAAGTTCAACTGGAAGAGCTATGAGGACTTCAAGAGCGCCCATGGCGATCTGAAGGGACAGACGCTGACCATTTTCGGCCCATGGCGCGGCGAGGACGAGAAGCTGGCCCAGTCCGTGCTCGAATATTTCCGCGAAGCGACGGGCGTCGACGTCAAATATTCGTCCTCGGAAAATTACGAACAGCAGATCGTCATCGACACCCAGGCCGGCAGCCCGCCGGATATCGCCATTCTTCCGCAGCCGGGCCTGATCGCCGATCTGGCGTCCAAGGGCTTCCTCACCCCGCTTGGCGACGAAACGAAGGATTGGCTCCTGGCAAACTACGCCGCCGGCCAGTCCTGGGTCGATCTGGGAAGCTACAAGGGCAAGGACGGCGAGAAGGCGCTCTACGCCTTCCCTTACAAGATCGACGTGAAGTCGCTGGTCTGGTACGTACCGGAGAATTTCGAGGATGCCGGTTATGAGGTTCCCCAGACCATGGAGGAACTCAAGGCCCTGACCGAGAAGATCGTCGCCGATGGCGGCACGCCCTGGTGCATCGGGCTGGGTTCGGGCGGCGCGACCGGCTGGCCGGCGACCGACTGGGTCGAGGATCTGATGTTGCGGACCCAGAAGCCGGAAGTCTACGACCAGTGGATCACCAACGAGATTCCGTTCACGGACGAACGGGTCGTCGGCGCGATCGAGGAATTCGGCTGGTTCGCCCGCAACGACAAGAATGTCGACGGCGGCGCGGCGGCGGTGGCCACCACGGATTTCCGCGACAGCCCCAAGGGCCTCTTCGCCTCGCCGCCCAAATGCTATCTGCACCATCAGGCGTCGTTCATTCCGTCGTTCTTCCCCGAGGGCACGAAGCTCGGCGTGGACGCCGATTTCTTCTATTTCCCCGCCTATGCGGGCAAGGATCTCGGCAAGCCGGTCCTGGGCGCGGGAACGCTGGCGATGATCACCAAGGACGGGCCGGCGGCGCGCGCCTTCATCCAGTTCCTTGAAACGCCGATCGCCCACGAGGTGTGGATGGCGCAGTCCAGCTTCCAGACGCCGCTCAAGAGCGTCAATGCCGACGCGTATGCCAATGCGCCCATGAAGAAGCAGGGCAACATCCTGCTCAACGCCACTACCTTCCGCTTTGACGGCTCGGATCTGATGCCCGGAAAGATCGGCGCCGGCGCATTCTGGACCGGCATGGTCGATTATGCGGGCGGCAAGCCGGCCGAAGAAGTCGCCGCCGACATTCAGAAGGCCTGGGACTCGATCAAGTAGGCACGGGTCCGCGAATAGCGCGCCGGGGCTGAATATCGGCCCCGGCGCCTCAAGAGGGGGAACAGGCCGTGCTTCATCAGATCTTTCTGGCTCTCTTTGCCGTCATTGTCGCGATTGCGGCCTCGCTCGGTTATTTCTGGGGCTCCAACTGGCTGCTCGACCGCCTGTTCCCGTTCAAGGACGGTGAAAACCCCAACGCGATCGCCAATCAGCGGCGCGCGACCGCGATCCGCCCTTGGCTGTTTCTCGGGCCGGCGATCCTGGCGCTCGGCGTCTACCTCGTCTACCCGGTCTTCGGCACGCTGATCCTCAGCCTGTACGATCGCGACGGGCAGATCTTTGTGGGCCTCGCCAATTATCGCTGGCTGATGGTCGATGACGGCTTTCGCGAATCCATGTTCAACAACATGCTCTGGCTGCTGGTCGTCCCCACGCTCGCGACCTTTTTCGGGCTGATCGTTGCCGTGCTCACCGATCGCATCTGGTGGGGAAACATCGCCAAGAGCCTGATCTTCATGCCGATGGCGATTTCCTTCGTC
>JAUIBM010000277.1 GCA_030428345.1 Alphaproteobacteria bacterium
TTCCCTCTGTCGTCGATGACGGCGACATGGGCGTCACCCATATCATCCGCGGCGACGACCATGTGACCAATACCGGGGTGCAGATCGCCCTGTTCGAGGCGCTCGGCTATTCCGTCCCGACCTTCGGCCATGTCAATCTGCTGACGACGGCCAGCGGCGAGGGGCTTTCCAAGCGGCTCGGTTCGCTGTCGCTGAAATCGCTGGCCGAGGACGGCTATGAGCCCATGGCCGTGGCCTGCCTCGCCGTGCTGGTGGGCGGCGCCGGCGCGGTGGAGCCGCTTAAGGACATGGCGGCGCTCGCGGCGCGCTTCGACCTGGCCGGCGTCGGCAAATCCGCCGCCAAGTTCGATGTCGCCGAACTCGAAGCGCTGAACGCCAGGCTGGTTCACGAATATGAGTGGTCGGATGTTTCGGGCCGTTTCGCCGACGATGCGTTCGAGGGCAGGGGCGAAGCGTTCTGGAATGCCGTGCGCGGCAATCTGCGCCGGGTGGGCGACGCCCATGATCTGTGGAAGGCGATTGCCCAAGCGCAACCGCTGATCGATCCGCAAGATGAAGACTTTTTGCGTGCGGCGCACGCGCGGCTGCCCGCCGAACCCTGGGACGCGACTACCTGGTCGAACTGGATCGACGCCGTGAAGAAGACTACCGGGCGCAAGGGCAAGGCGCTGTTCATGCCGCTGCGCCGCGCCTTGACCGGTCTCGACCACGGTCCCGAAATGGCGGCGCTGCTCCCGCTTATTGGACGGGAAAGAACGACGGCCCGACTACCCTGATCTTGCGCTGGGGCGGTTCTCCGGCCGCGCCGTCCGGCAGGATGGAGGAGACCTTTGCCTCGCCGCGTCGCGCCAGCATCGCCAGATCCTTGCGCGTGAAGCCGCCATTGGCGTTCGCCAATGCGTCGGGATCAAGGCCCGGATCGCTCTTGAACGTGGGAAGCGGGATGCGCGGCTTCGCCGGCTCGCTGGACTCCTGCCCGTAATTAGCCCCGCCGCTGCCGGCGATTTCCGTCATCCCCGCCGAAGCAAACTTGCACGAACACTCCGGATCGAACTTCTTGCGGTAGCTGAAGGCCGTTGGCAGATCGGCATAGGGCTGGTCGGTTCGGTAGGAGATCATGTCCTCGCTGTCCTGCGAAGGCATGGCGTGGAAATAGAGCGACACGTCGGAGCCCGGGCACATCGACTGGCAGGTCTGGGCGTCCTGTTCGAAACGGTCGGGCACCGTGGAAAAGCTGATCGGGAAGTAATAGCCGTCGCAGCTGCGCACGCACAGCGTTCGATAGGTGCCGTAGCGGCTGGCGAGGTCCTGGTTGGGATCGTACTGCGAGCCGGCCCGGCTGCCGTCCTCGCGATAGGTTCGCACGCCGAAGATCTGTTCCAGCAGGGTGCGCCGACGTGGCGGCTCGCGGCGCACCGCATAGCCGTCATTGCTGCGCGACTTGCATCCATAGGCCGCCATTTCGTTGAGGATCGCGCGGCGCCTTGCGGAACTGCCGGCGCTGTGCGGGGCGAGCCGCGAGAGATTGTTCTGCAGGTCGCGCAGATTGTTGTTCATCTGGCGAAGGCTTGAATCGATGCGCCGGCACAGCGCGGCGTTGGAGCGGAAGAAACCGCCATTGCCGCAGCCATTCTGCAGCGCGGCGCGCTCGGTCTTGGCGATCTGGGCCTTCTGGTCCCGCACAGCCTGCGCGTATTGCGCATAGCGCGGCGAGGGGCTGGCGAAGCCGCCGCCGGAGTCGAACGCAGCCAGTTCATTGACAAGCCGAAGGCAGGTTGCCGACTGGGCCAGCGCGTTCTGGGAGCCGAAGACGCCGAGAGCGGTCAGCAGGAAGCCGGAAGCGAGAATCCGCGCGAATCTTCGTTCGCGCGCGAAAGGCCGCCGGTTGCTTCCAGTCTGGGTAGCGTCGCGATCCAACGGTTCGCCATTCCCCTTGCAGATATCCTTCGCCGACAGCCACTTCCGCCGACACCTGAATCACCGGTAGTACCGGAATGTGACAATTCGGGGCCGTCCGCAACCGGATTGTTGGGCTCGGGCTGCAAATGCGCTAGGCGCCCGCCTTCATCGCCTCGACCGCTGCAATCGCGCTCATATTGTAGACCCCTCGCGACGTCACCGAAGGCGTCAGTACGTGAACGGGCTTGGCGGTCCCGATCAGGATCGGTCCCAGATGCAGCGCATCGGTCATCTGCTTGACCACGTTGAGCGTGATGTTGGCGGCGTCTAGATTGGGAAAGATCAGCAGGTTCGCCTGCCCCTTCAGCCGGGAATGCGGCATGACGCGGGCCCGGATGAGCTCCGAGAGGGCGGAATCGCCGTTCATCTCGCCATCCACCTCCAGATCGGGCGCAAGCGAGCACAGGATTTCGGCGGCCCGGCGCATCTTGAGCGAGGAGGGGTCGTTGCGCGAGCCGAAATCGGAGGCCGAAAGCAGGGCCGCGCGCGGCTTGACGCCGAAGCGCGCCACTTCCTCTGCGGCGAGGACGGTCATCTCCGCCACTTCCTCGGCGCTGGGATTGTCGTTCACATAGGTGTCGGCCAGGAACCAGACGCCGCTCTGGTTGATCAGCATGGAAAGGCCGGCCAGCTTGCGCACCTCGAGTCCGCGCCCGATGATCATGTCGACATATTGCAGATGCCGCAGGAACCGCCCGTCGAGGCCGCACAGCATGGCGTCGGCGTCGCCGCGCTCGACCGCCAGCGCGCCGATCACCGTGGTGTTGGATCGCACGATGGTGCGCGCCGCGTCCGGAGTGATGCCGCGCCGGCCGGTTTTCTCCAGCATCAGGTCGACATAGTCGCGATAGCGATCGTCCTGCTGCGGATTGACCAGCTCGAAATCGCGACCCGGCCGGATCCGCAATCCATAGCGCTCCAGACGGGAGGATACGACATCGGGTCGGCCGATCAGCACGGGCTCGCAGATCGCATCCTCGATCGCCACCTGCGCCGCGCGCAGCACCCGTTCATCCTCGCCATCGGCATAGATGACGCGCCGCTTCTGCGAGCGGGCCTTCTCGATCACCGGCTTCATGGTGAGGCCGGAGCGGAAGACGAAGCGGGTCAACTGGTCGAGATAGGCGTCGAAATCGGCGATGGGCCGCGTCGCGACGCCGCTTTCCATCGCCGCCCTTGCGACAGCCGGGGCAATGCGCAGGATAAGCCGCAGATCGAACGGCGAGGGGATGAGATAGTTCGGCCCGAAGACCGGCGGTTCCCCGCCATAGGCGCGGGGCGCGGCGTCGGAGGCTTCCTCATGCGCCAGCCGGGCGATTGCCTCGACGGCCGCGCGCTTCATCTCCTCGTTGATCGTCGTCGCGCCGACATCGAGCGCGCCGCGGAAGATATAGGGAAAGCACAGGACGTTGTTGACCTGGTTGGGGTAGTCGGAGCGCCCGGTGCAGATCATCGCATCGGGACGCGCCTTGCGCGCCAGATCGGGCATGATCTCTGGCGTCGGATTGGCCAGCGCCATGATCAGCGGCTTGTCGGCCATGGAAACCAGCATTTCGGGCTTCAATACCCCGGCGGCGGACAGGCCGAGAAACACGTCCGCGCCTTCGGTGATCTGGTCCAGCCTGCGCAGATCGGTGCGCTTGGCGTAGATCGATTTGTACTGGTCCATGAGCGCGGTGCGCCCCTCATAGACCACACCCTCGATGTCGCTGACCCAGATATTCTCCGGCCGAGCGCCCAACACCACCAGCTGGTTGAGGCAGGCGAGCGCCGCCGCGCCCGCGCCGGAAGCCACGATCTTGGCGTTCGAAATGTCCTTGCCGGCCAGTTCCAACCCGTTCAACACCGCCGCGCCGACGATGATGGCGGTGCCGTGCTGGTCGTCGTGAAAGACGGGAATGTTCATGCGCGCGCGCAGTTCGCGCTCGATCTCGAAGCACTCCGGCGCCTTGATGTCTTCCAGGTTGATGCCGCCGAAGGTCGGCTCCAGCGCCGCCACGCAATTGCAGAATCGCTCGATTTCGGTTTCGTCGACCTCGATGTCGAATACGTCGATCCCGGCGAATTTCTTGAAGAGGACCGCCTTGCCCTCCATCACCGGCTTGGAGGCGAGCGGGCCGATATTGCCGAGCCCCAGCACCGCCGTGCCGTTGGAGATGACGGCGACCAGATTGCCCCGCGCGGTGTATTCGGCGACGGAGAGCGGATCGGCGTGGATGGCAAGGCATGGCGCCGCGACGCCCGGCGAATAGGCCAGCGCCAGATCGCGCTGGTTGCCCAGCGGCTTGGTCGCCTCGACGCTCAGTTTGCCGGGGCGCGGAAAGCGATGATAGTGAAGCGCGCTCGCTTCCAGTTCATTGGACGGCTCGAAGGCCACCGGTTTGCGCTCGCCTGCCTTCATCGCTCACTCACCTCAAAACGCGACGGGGTTCAGGCCCCCGTCGACGGGAAAATTACGACCCGTAATGTAACCGGCATGGACCGAGCAGAGGAAGGCGCACAGGGCGCCGAATTCCTCCGGTGTGCCCAGGCGGGCGGCTGGAATCGGGCCGATCAGCCTTGCGCGGGCCTCTTCCTCGCTGATGTTCGCCTGCTTCATCGAGAATGCGAGGCTGCTCTTGATGCGGTCGGTGTCCATCTTGCCCGGCAGCAGGTTGTTGATCGTGACATTGTGCGCCGCCGCCGTGCGGGCGATCCCCGCGAGGAACGCGGTCAGCCCGGCGCGCGCGCCAGACGAGAGGTCGAGCCCGGGAATGGCCATATACACCGACAATGACGTGATATTGACGATCCGCCCGAAGCCGCGCGCCATCATGCCGTCCAGCGTCTTCTGGATGAGTTCGATCGGCGCGACCATGTTCTGGGTCACGCCCTCCAGCATGTCGGCTCTGGTCAGGTCGCGAAAATCGCGCAGCGGCGGGCCGCCATTGTTGTTCACCAGGATGTCGGGTTCGGGACACGCCTCCAGGAGGGCGGCCTGACCCTGCAGTGTGGAAACATCGGCCGCCACAGGGGTGATGGTCACGCTGGTCTGCTCGGCGATCTCGCGCGCGGTGGCGGCGAGCACGGCCTCGTCGCGGCCGTTAATCACGACGTCGCAGCCCGCCTGCGCCAGGGCCAGCGCACAGCCTCTGCCGAGGCCCCTGCTGGA
>JAUIBM010000278.1 GCA_030428345.1 Alphaproteobacteria bacterium
GCGCGCCGCCTTGACACAAACCCGCTTTCGCACGACCTGTGTTCCGAGAGCGCCCGACCTTTATGCAGCGCAAGGAGACCGTCCCGTGGAACAGAGCGAGAGAACAAGCATCGACACGGCCGAGGTCGACCGGTTTTCGGCGATGGCGGCGGAGTGGTGGAGCCCCACGGGCAAGTTCCGCCCGTTGCACAAGTTCAACCCGGTTCGCGTCGACTACATCAAGCGCCAGGTCTGCGCCAATTTCGGCCGCGACGCGAACGATCCACACGCGCTTGAAGGCCTGCGTGTCCTCGATATTGGTTGCGGCGGCGGATTGCTGTGCGAGCCCCTTGCCAGGATGGGCGGCGAGGTAGTGGGAGCAGACGCGTCCGCGACCAATATCGAAATCGCCAGGATCCACGCCGATCAGAGCGGGCTTTCGATCGACTATCGCGCCCAGACGGCCGAATCCCTGCGCGAAGCCGGCGAGACCTTCGATGTCGTCCTCACCATGGAAGTCGTCGAGCACGTTGCCGATGTCGACTTCTTCCTGAGAGAATGCGCCGCGATGGTGCGGCCGGGCGGGCTGTTGTTCGTCGCCACCATCAACCGCACGATGAAGGCATGGGCGCTCGCCATCTTCGCCGCGGAAAACGTTCTGCGCTGGCTGCCCAAGGGCACCCATTCCTACGAGAAGCTGGTCCGGCCGGAGGAAATCGAAGCGCCGCTGGCCGATAGCGGTCTGACGATCGCCGATCGTACCGGGGTCTTCTACAGCCCGCTCTCGGACCGCTGGGCGCTGTCTCGCGACATGGATGTGAACTACATGATGCTGGCGCGGCGGCAAGCCGGCGCGTGAAGCGGACGCGATCCGAAGGCAGCGGCTCAGTTCTTGTCGTCGGGCAGGTCCGGAAGCGGCAGCAGGTCGATCCCCTCCTCCGCCAGTCGGACAGCTTCCTCCACCGAGGTCTTGCCATAGATGCCGCGCGCCTTGGCCTCGCCATAGTGGATCTTGCGGGCTTCCTCGGGGAAGCGTTCGCCAACATTGTCGGCTCCCGATAGGATCCTGTCGCGCAATTCACGCATCTGGCTCAGCATTTCCCGCTGCTTTTGCGAAAGTCCGGCCGCGGTCGCTTCCGCCGGGACCGGCGCCTCGCTGCGGTCCGAGGCCTCCGCTACTGCCCTGGTTTCCTCACGCTTGCGGCTGGTGGAAACGGCCGGCGCCATCAGTGATTTTTCGACCTCGACCGAGGAGCAAACCGGGCAGGAGACCAGGCCCATGCCGTTCTGGCGGTCGAAATCCTGCGACGATCCGAACCATCCCTCGAAGGCATGGTCATTTGCGCAATGCAGGGAATATCGGATCATGATGCGCGCCGCTTCGTGTCTGCAGCTTCCTCGATCGTCACCGAAAAGTCCCGTTCATTCGCCAGATTGGGTATCTTCCTGCGCGTCGCCTGGACGAGCCCCGGATCGATGTCGCAGATGAGGACGCCGGGTTCGTCATGCGCCAGTTCGCCCACGAGACGGCCCCAAGGATCGTAGACCAGAGAATGGCCATAGGTCTCGCGGCCGTCCTCGTGCACGCCACCTTGCGCCGCCGCGGCGATATAGGCGCCATTCTCGATGGCGCGCGCCCGAAGCAGGGCATGCCAATGCGCTTCGCCCGTCTGTCGGGTAAAGCAGGCCGGGCAGGTCAGCATTTCGGCCCCGGCAAGCGCCTGGGTGCGGAAAAGATCGGGGAAACGCAGGTCGTAGCAGATCGCAAGGCCGAGCGGCGCGCCCGGCCCGTTCACCACCACTGCCGCGTCGCCGGCGTCGTAGATGGCCGATTCGCGCCAGCTCTCGCCATTGTCCAGATCGACATCGAACATGTGGATCTTGTCGTATGAAGCGACCCGCTCGCCGGATGGAGAGAACAGTGCGGCGCGATTGGCCGCCCGCTGTTCGCCGGTCAGGACGGCCGTCGATCCCACATGCAGCCAGATCCCAAGTTCGCCTGCCAGTTCGCTGGCCGTCGCGAAGACCGGATTATGCGAATCGGGCGAAATCTGCGAGAATAATTCCTTGCGCGAGCGCTGCACCAGCCCGGTCATTTCCGGCGTCTGCACATAGGCCGCGCCCTTGCCCGCGGCCTCGCGCACCAATTCGTTCATGGCTGCAATATTGGCTTTTTCGTCCGCGCCGGAGCGCATCTGCACGCAGGCCGCCTTGAAGATCAGGGCGCTCATTTGCCGTCCCCGGCCGCGAGCAATGGATCGAGCTTGCCCGCCGCATCCAGCGCGTGCAATTCGTCGCAGCCGCCCACGTGAACATCGCCGATGAAGATCTGCGGAAAGGTTCGCCCGCCATTCGATCGCTGCGTCATTTCTGCGCGCAGGGCCGGTTCATAGGTCGCATCGCGCTCCTCATAGGACGCCCCCTTGAAGTCGAGCAATCGCTTGGCGGCGCTGCAATAGCCACAAAACTGGCGGGTATAGATCACGATCTCGGGCATGGGCGAACGGTTCCAGGCAAGCCGTTTGGTGGCAGGGGCGAAGACAAGCATGTCATATATCGTCGCCGGCCACTCTTGCAAAGGTGAGAACGTCAACCCCGCTTGCCCCCGCCCGCTTCAAGGCCCGCGCGCAGGCGCGGGCCGTCGCCCCGGTGGTATAGACATCGTCGATCAGCAGGATGCGCCGTCCCTCGATCAGGGGGCGCTCCGCGATCGGCACACGAAACGCCCCCTGCACATTGCGGGAGCGCGCCAACAGCGAAAGGCCGACCTGGCGTTGCGTGGCCCGGTGGCGTACCAGCGCCTGCGGCTCATAGCCAATGGCGGCAATCCGCGCGACATGCCGGGCCAGCTCGGCCGACTGGTTGTAGCGCCGCTGGTTCAGCCTGCGCCAATGCAGGGGCACGGGGATCGCCACCGCGCATTGCCCGGTAAGTTCGCGGCCGGCCGTCGCCATCCAGCGCGCCATCCACGGCGCAAGATCGCTGCGATCGGCAAACTTCAGATTGGAGACCAGGCGGCGCGCCAGATCGCCATAAAGGACGGCGGAGCGCAGGCGGTCAAACGGCGGCGGGTCGGCGATTGCCTGCGGGCTTACCGCGCCGGCGCCGTGGTCATACGGAAAGGGCGTTCCCAACACCTCGCAATACGGCCGCTCGATGAAGCGCATCGAGGTCCAGCAATTGGCGCACAGGCCACCCTGCCGCTCCACCCGCGCCTCGCAGGCGAGACAGGCGGCCGGCGCGACGAGATCGCGCAACGCCGGCAACACCGTGAGGGTTGCCGATTGCATCAGGCGGCTGGCAAACGACATGGCGAGGCGCTAGACCGGTTTCGAATGCGATGCGGCATCCTGCTGGATTGGACCTGACATTTGAAACCCGATTGCGACTCGATCGCACTCAAATGTCAAACTCCCTGAATCCGCGGACCCGGGGCAAGACTTCAAAGGCGTGCGCGAAGGCGGCTCGCCATATCCAATCGGCGCACGGCAGATCATGGCGATTCCCGATCCCGTTTTTGATTATTCCCGCCTAGCCTTGCGGCAGAAACGGGCGGCGCGGATCGCCCTGCCCGGCGCCGACTTCCTCATCGAGCGGGCTGCTGCGGAAATTGGCGACCGTCTGGCGGTCACCAACCGAAGGTTCATCCGCGCGCTCGATGTCTTCACCCCCTCCCCGCTGCTTGCGGCGCGCATCGGAGAGACGCTGCCGGACATCGCCATCGACAGGCTGGCGGGCGAGGACCGCAGCGACGATCTGGGCCTGCCGCAAGGGCGCTACGATCTCGTCTTCTCGGGATTCGGTCTTCATTGGTGCAACGACCTGCCCGGCGCCCTGGCGCAGATCCGCCGCGCCCTTAAGCCGGATGGCCTGTTCATGGCGGCGCTGCCGGGGGAAGGCGCCCTTAGCGAGTTGCGCTCTGCCATGATCGCCGCGGAGACCGGCCTTACCGGCGGGGCCGCGATGCGCATCGACCCGGTAATAGAGGTGCGCCAGGCGGGCGCATTGCTGCAAAGGGCGGGATTCGCGCTGCCGGTCTGCGACCTGGAGCGGCTGACCTTGCGATATGCCGACGCCAGCGCCCTGATCGCCGATCTGCGCGCGATGGGCGCCACCAGCGCCCTGGCCGGAACGCTGCCGCGACTGCCCAAGGCGACGCCTGACCGCCTTGCGGCGGAATACCGGAAAGCCTTCGCCCAGGAGGACGGGCGAATTCCGGCCAGCTTCAACATCGTCTATCTGACCGGGTGGAGCCCGCACGAAAGCCAGCAGCAGCCGCTCAAGCCCGGTTCCGCCCGGCACAGGCTGTCGGATTTCCTGACGCCGCAGGACAAGCCCGATCGCTAGGATCAGGCGGGACGGGTGGCGAGCGGCCTACAAATGTTCGTTGATGTTGCGAAGCTGCAGGATCGATGAATTCCCTACCGCCGTCACGCCGACGATGATCGCGGCCACAACGAGCAGCAAAACGAGGCCGTACTCGATTGCCACGGTGCCCGAAACATCCCTGAGGAAACGCCCGATCATGCTGACCTCCAAAGCACCGCGACGCCCACGCGCCGCCTCATCTGAAGTTCAATAAGACACGCAGCTCAACCTAAGGTTAAAAAAGCCGGGAAAATGCCGTGCTCAGCGCCAGTCGCGGCATCTTGCTGAAATCGGCCCGGCGCACAGGGTCTGGGGCGAGCCGTCGAGCACGCTGCGCCGGACGGTGTAGCGGCTGGCGCCGCCGATCGATCCGGTGGTCATGCCATCCACGCCGCGATCTCCCATGGTGGCCACCGCCTGTGCAAGCAGGGGAGCGGCCAGCAGGGAAAGCGCCAGGCCGATGGAGCCGAACATCAGCGCCGCCTGGACACTGGCCCCACCCGATTTGTCTGCCGAGAAACGGCGAATTCGCGAGAATTTCGAAGCGTCAATGATCATTGCGCTGGCTCCTGCCGCAAACGGGCGAGCCGATCGCGCAGCGACATCGCCGCGCGCCGGATCGCCGGAATTTACCTAAAATTATCGCTAATTCATAAAAGGTCGATTAACGCCGGGATCAGCGGCTCGTCCGCCGCCGGCATCGGGAAATCGCGCAAGGCCTTGGCGCGCACCCACTTGACCGAATCGTGCTCCAGCGCACGC
>JAUIBM010000279.1 GCA_030428345.1 Alphaproteobacteria bacterium
CACATCGGCCGTGAGATCGTCGCCCAGTGGGAGCGCTCGAAGAAATGGGACTGCCAGCGCGATA
The DNA here is from genome assembly GCA_030428345.1 of Alphaproteobacteria bacterium. Lineage (GTDB taxonomy): Bacteria > Pseudomonadota > Alphaproteobacteria > Rhizobiales > Rhizobiaceae > BOKV01. The sequence continues at coordinate 65 of JAUIBM010000279.1, forward strand.
CGCCCGAGGACCCCGCCTACGATCCGCAGGAAATATACGGAATCCTTCCCGACGACATCAAGAAATCCTTCGACATGCGCGAGATCATCGCCCGCATCGTCGACGGCAGCCGCTTCCACGAATACCAGCCCAACTACGGTACGACGCTGGTCTGCGGCTACGCCAATATCTGGGGTTTCAAGGTCGGGATTCTCGCCAATAACGGCGTGCTGTTCAACGACTCCTCGCTGAAGGGCGGCCATTTCATCGAGCTCTGCAACCAGAACAACACGCCGCTTCTGTTCCTGCAGAACATCACCGGCTACATGATCGGCCGTGAGTATGAGCGCAAGGGCATCACCAAGGACGGCGCCAAAATGATCATGGCGCAGAGCTGTTCGCGCGTCCCCAAGTTCACCGTCATGTGCAACGGGTCATTCGGCGCGGGCAATTACGGCATGTGCGGACGCGCCTTCGACGGCCGGCTGTTGTTTTCCTGGCCCAACCACCAGATCGGCGTGATGGGCGGCGACCAGGCCGCCAACACCCTTGCCGAGGTCAAGGTGAACCAGATGAAACGCAATGGCGGCGTGGTCGACCAGGAGGAGGTCGACAGGCTGTGGCAGGATACCCGCAAGGCGTATCAGGAGCAGCTTTCGGCCTATTATTCCACCTCCGAGCTCTGGGACGACGGCATCCTCGACCCGGTGGACACCCGCAACGCCCTGGGCATCGCCATCTCCGCTTCGCTCAACGCCCCGCTGGCCGATCCCGGATACGGCGTCTTCCGGTTCTGACGATGACCGGCCCGATTTGCCTCTGGTTCGATTTCGCCTCGCCCTACGCCTATTTCGCCTCGTCCCGGATCGGTGCGATCGCGGAGGAGGCCGGTCGCGAGGTGGAGTTTAAGCCGATACTGATGTGGGCGGTGCTGAAGGCGCACGGCATCGCGCCGCCGATGGACGCCCCGGGCAAACGCGACTATTTCCTGAATGACATGCGCCGCTCGGCCGCCTTCTATGGCTTGCCCTATCGCGACCCGGTCAAATTGCCGATGTCCTCGCACCTCGCCGCGCGGCTTTGGTACGGCGTCGCCGATGGCGCCCCGCAAGAGGCGGGATCACTGATCGACGCGCTTTTCACCGCCTTCTTTGTCGAGCATCGCGACATCTCCGACGAGAGGGTTCTTGTCGGCGTGGCGTCGAACGCCGGCATAGCCGAAGCTGACGCCCTGGAGTTCATGAAAGGGCCTGCCGGCCGCGCCAGGCTCGAGGCGGCCGTCGGCGAGGCGGTCGCTGCCAATGTTGTCGGCTCGCCCTATTTCGCGGTTGACGGTGAAGGCTTCTTCGGCGTCGACAGGCTGCCGCAATTGCGCTGGTTCCTGCAGGGCGGAAGGTAGAGCGTTTCCACCCATTGATGGGTCATTTCTGTCTCCCCATTGGCGCGTGCGATCCGGCAGGGAAACGGGCGCAGCGCGATGCCTGGCATCGGGCAAGACCGGTCCGCATCGAACGCCCAACCGAACGCGCTTGTCTGCGCAAGTGAAAGCGATCAGCGCCGGGAAGGATCAGGCGCGCTTTGCCGCGCCGATCGCACGCGCCAGGATATCGGGAGCGCCTCGGGCCTCGTCACCCGCCCAGTTCACGAAGCCGTCTGGGCGAACCAGGATCGAAATGGCCCCATACGCCGCCACGGCATCAGGGCCCAGGCCCGCCTCGACCCGGAGCGGGACATTCAAATCGGCGGCGGCAGCGGCGAAGACCGGCCCTGCGTCGGGGTTCGCCGTCAGCAGCGTGAAATCGGCCCCGAGCGCGGCATGGACCGCCCGCCCGTCCGCCAGCCTTTGCGGCGCAAGATGGTGCCCGGCCCGGGCCAGGTATTGGTGCAGGCCAACGGCGGAGGGCGAGGCATTGCCGCCACCTTCGACGATCGGCGATCCTTCGTAGTTCGGCTCGAACGCGTCGACATCGCGGGTATCTTCGCCGCGCTTGCGCCAGGCCGCTACGAAGGCCTCGAGATCTTTCTGCGGCGAGAACTCGGCCAGCATCCGCCGGTCCTCATCGATATAGGCAGCGATGAATTCCCGTGCGGTCGAGGCGAAGACCGGCCGCCGCTCGGCTTCGTAGCTGTCGAGCAGGCCCTCCCCCGCCCAGCCGCTCAGGGTCGCAGCCAGTTTCCAGCCCAGGTTCCGTGCGTCCTCGAAGCCGGTATTGATGCCGTATCCGCCATAGGGTGGATGTGAATGCGCGGCGTCGCCGGCAATGAAGACCCGGCCCGCCCGATAATGATCGGCAAGCGCGATGCGCAGGTCCCAAAGCCCGACATGCTCCAATTCCAGCGCAAAGGGCTGGCCGGCCGCGCGATGGAGCAAGGCTTCGAAGTCGAAATTCGATGTCGTTGTCCCCGGCGGAACCGGCCCATGGAAGAACCAACTCCTGCCGTGGTCGACGCGGCCGAAGAACCACCAATAGCCCTCAAGCTCCGGGTGCACGACCTTGTAGATCGCCTTGCCGGGATAACGCCGGAGCAGATCGTGCAGTTCGGTGGAGTTGAAGACCAGCAGCGCCATCAACCGGTCGTGGTCGGTCCGCGTTTCGGAAATGCCGGCCGCCTCGCGCACAAATGAGCGGGCGCCATCCGCGCCAACGAGATAGGCCGCGCGCAGCCGGCGCGTCTGCGCGCCGTCGTAGATCGAGACGTCCACGCCGTGGTCGTCCTGGGCGATGGCCTTTCCCGTCCACCCGTAAAGGGTCGTGACGGCGGGGATTTGCGCCGCCCTCGCGCGAAGCACCGCTTCCGTCTTGTACTGTGGTATCCGCTGGTTTCGCGCCGCATAGAACGCGCCGACGCTTCCTCGGTTGAACCAGTCATGGCTGTATTCCGAGAGAAGCGAGCCATACAGGGTCATGCCGCCGATTCCGGCGTCGGTCGGCAGCGGATGCGCCCGGGCGATCTCGACGTCGCAGCCCCAGGCCTGCATGTGCTCGCCACTGCGCTGCGTCAGGTTCTGGCCCTTGGGGATCTTCTGCGGGGCGATATGACGCTCGATCACGCAGGTCCTGATGCCCCGCTGGCCGAGTTCGATGGCGAGCCCCATGCCAACGGGCCCGCCACCATTGATGACGACATCGAAGTCGCTTTCGCTCACGCGCCGCGCCGCCTATGCGATCTTGAACAGCTTGCGCGCATTGTCCTCGAAGAACGCCTTCTTGGCGGCGTCGGAGATGTCCATCGCGTCGAGCGCGCCGACTTCCTCCTTCACGAATTGCCACGGATAATCCATCGCATACATCATGCGGTCGACGCCGATCTGATCCTGAACGAAGCGGATCGGCGGCTCCCAGCCGACACCCGACGAAGTGTAGTGGAAATTGTCGCAAAGATAGTCCCACGCACGCCGTTTCAGGGGCTTCACATTCGGGTGCCGCCCGGTCGCGGCAATGCGGCTGTGCATGAAGTCGATACGGTAGAGCCAATAGGGCAGCGCCTCGCCGCAATGGCCGAGGATGATCTGAAGCTTCGGGAAGCGGTCAAAGACGCCCGCGATCAGCAGTCTCAGCGCATGCAGCCCGGTATCGCAGGCAAAGCCGTAGATCGCCGCATCGAGCGCACGGCTGAGGAAGGGCTCGATCATTTGCTTGGACGGCATGTTGGGATGCAGGTAGATCGGCACATCCAGCGCCTCTGCCGCCTCGAACACCTGCCAGTACTTCTCATCGTCCAGATAGGTGCCCAACGTGTGGCCGTTGAGAATGCCGCCGCGCAGGCCGAGCTTTGTCACGCCGCGCTCAAGTTCTTTCGCGGCATTGTCGGTGTCGAGCGGAGAGAACGCGGCCAGACCGACAAACCGGTCGGGATGGCGCGTGATCGCCTCGGCCAGTTGGTCGTTGGACTCGGCGGCCAGGGCCGTCGCCCTGGCGGTGTCGAACAATTGCACGCCGGGCGAGCCGAGCGAGAGCACGGCGATATCGATGCCGCTCGCATCCATGTCGGCCAGGCGGTCGGCGCCGAGCGACTGGATCCGGCGCTGCTGGTTCTGCGCCATGTCGGAATCGCCGGCGAAGAAGCCCCAGAGCTGATTGAAGCCCGGATCGTTGATGGTCTTTTCGCTGATTTCCTTCTTGTAGAGCGCCATGATCTCCGGCGTCAGCCACGCCTCTTCCGTCGCAATCCGCTTGTAGGGCGGGTTGGGGTTTCGCGGGGGCATTGCCGGATAGCGTTCACTCATTGTGCAGGCTCCTTGGAAGGTAATGGTTGAAATTGCTTGGAGGGAGAAAACCAGGCCAGCGCCCAGGCGGCCGGGATCGATCCGAGGGCGACTGCGATCGCCGGCATGCTGCCCGGCGCCAGGACCGCAGTGCTTGCTCCCACGCCGAGGGCGAGCAGCATCGCAACCACGCGCATGACGCCACCGCCATAGGCGTGGCGGGTGGCCAGCACTTCGGCCAGCAGGAATCCGGCAACCGCGATGGTGATGCAGGAGACCGCGATCTCGATCCAGGTGCCGTCCATCAGCAGCGCCGGGTTCAGCGCAAAAACGAAGGGCAGCAGGAAGGCGACGATGCCGAGGCGGACGCCGGTGACCCCGGTCTGCCACATATCGCTGTTGGCAATGCTCGCCGCGGCATAGGAGGCGACCGCGACCGGGGGCGTCAGCATGGACAGGAGGCCGAAATAGAAGATGAAAAGATGCGCCGACATCTGCCCAATTCCGTGGCGCACCAGCGCAGGCGCCAGAAGCGTCGCCACGATGACATAGACGCCCGTCGTCGGCATGCCGACGCCGAGGATGATCGCAATCACGGCCGTTGTTGCGAGAAGCGCCATGACCCCGCCCAGTTCGGCGATATGGCCAAGCGCAAGGGTCAGCGCGAAACCGAGTCCGGTAACGTTGATCGTACCGATGACGATGCCCGCAATTGCACCGACAAGCAGGATCGGGATGAGCGTCGTCCCCGCGCCGAGCAGGATTTCGGGAATGACGCGCAACACGTCGCGCGGCTTGCGGATGACATGCAGCGCATAGGCCGCGGCGGCCGAATAGA
>JAUIBM010000280.1 GCA_030428345.1 Alphaproteobacteria bacterium
CCGGGCGCGGAACCAGCCGTGCAGGTGCGTGCGGACGAAGGCGTCGCGGTTCTCGTGGAAGCGCTTTGCGCCGCGCGGGTCCCGGGGCTCGTCGGCCCACAGCCGGTCGCGCTCCGCGATCGCCGCAAATTCGCTCGCCGTGGTCTTCGCCAGATCGATCACCAGGCGGAACTTGCCGCTCTGTTCGAGTGGCTCCAGCTTGAAACCGGATATCCTGGCTGGCGATTTCAACGACAGAACAATGCGTGAACGATCGCGGGATATGGCGCCATAGCGCAGGAACGACACCAGCCCGCGCGGGTCGAGCGCGGCCGGTTCGGCAAGGCGAAACAGAAGGGCCGGAGCATCAATGACCAGGCGATCGGGATTGAGCATGGTGAAGTGTCGGAACTCGACCTTGCGGTCGAGATCGAAATAGACCCGCGTCGACTTGGAGTCGCCCGCGACACGACCGGCATAGACGACAGCCGGCGCCACCGATTCACTGCGCGCATTCTGCGCAACCGCCGCCTGGCCCAGCGCGCTGGCGGACAACAGGACGATCAGCGCCACGGCCGCGCACCGCAACATCGCGGCGGCCATTCGTTGTCTGCCGTTTGCCTGGGCCGCAATGTCCTGCAAGTTCAACTACTCCGGATCGTGTGTGATTCGTATTCGAACAGCCATCGCGCGCGCGGCGCGTCGGCCCGTATGCCGAGCTTTGAGCAGATTTGTTAACGAAGAGTTAACCTTACGTTGGCGGCCCGCAGGGCGCGGGTGCGGCAAATTGATTTTGCTTGTGTTGGGGACCACTCGTCCCTATTAGTTCAGGTGTACGGTGAGGGTTTGGAAGAGCTGCTGACAGCTATTGGCCGAACGCAGGATTGCTCCCGGAGTTCAGCGATTCCGATCGGAGCCGCCGCAATTCCCGGTACACATCCCGGATCGATCCCCGCCAGTACACAGAATTTCGCGCAGACCGGCGAGGTAGCTCCCAGTTTGCTTCGATGACGCGCAAGTTTTCGCCACAAGGAGGCGAAACGCGCAAACAGCCGGTCGAAAGCTTTCGGCCAATTCAAACGCAAGGCGGTAGGGACAGGGATTTGTGACCAGCTTGGAAAAGCACGAAAGGGACTTGTGGGTCCAGCGGAAAGCGGGCTTGACCCCTTACTGCTTCTTTCGTTCGCAAGCGGTTCCTGCCAGTTCTGCCGCCATGCCCAACAGGGCAGACGCGTTCCGGACGACGGCCACTCAGCGCGAACGAATTCGCGCCGGACGAGCCGCTCCGTTCCTCCCGGGAATTTCTGAAAACCTGAAAATCCACCCAAAAGGGAACGAGTCCGGTTCCGCGCCTGCGGAGACTGGAATCCATGGCAAACAACAAGATGCTTATAGACGCCTCGCATCCGGAGGAGACCCGGGTCGCGGTGGTACGCGGAAATCGTATCGAGGAATTTGATTTCGAATCACAAGCGAAGAAACAGCTTCGCGGCAATATCTACCTGGCGAAAGTGACGAGGGTCGAACCCTCGCTTCAAGCGGCATTCATCGACTATGGCGGAAATCGCCACGGTTTTCTCGCTTTCAGCGAAATCCATCCCGACTATTATCAAATTCCTGTCGCCGATCGTCTGGCGCTGCTGGAAGAGGAAGCCCGCGAGGTCTCCGAACAGAACGACGACGATGACGGCGACGGACGGCCGCAGCGGCGGCGCGGGCGCAAGCGCCATTCCGCGTCCTCCGGCGCATCCGACGAAGACGCGCGAAACGATGCCGACGACAATGACGACTCTTCCGAACGCGAAGCGGCGGTCGAGGACGACGAGGGCTTCGTCGAAACGGTCGGCAATGACGATTCCGACGACGACGAACCGCATGGCGAGGTCCCGGAGACCGACGCCGACGAGGATGACGAATCGCAGGACGACGATGAGTCCGGATCGCGAAGCATCAGCGCGGCGGTAGAAACCGACAGCATTTCGGAGCCTGCTCCGCCCGAGGAAGGGGATGAGGACGGTTCCGGCGCAGAAGAAACGCCGGCCGAGGCCACAACCGAAGCAGCCGCCAAGGATGGCGACGAGGCTGCCGAGGAAGCCAAGCCCAAGCGGCGCACGCGGCGCAAGCCGGCGGCAAAGAAGAAGCCGGCAAGCGAAGAGGCGTCGGGCGACGATGCCCCAGTAGCCGAGGCGGTCGCGGCCGAGGCGGTCGAGCCGGAAGCGAAGGCCGAGCCCGCCGAGGCGGAAGCATATACGCCTGCGGTCGAAGTCGAAAAAGAAGCTCCAGAATCCGCGGCCGAAAGTGACGAAGGACCAGCCGACCGCGAGAAGCCGGCGCCTCGCAAGCAACGCGGTCGCTCGCGCGGCAACAAGCGCGAGGAAGAAAAGTCGGGCGAAGAGGAGGAAACGGTCGAATCCGTCGGCCAGGAGGACGCCCTCGAGGAGGTTCCGTTCCGCCGCAAGCTTCGTCGTCAATACAAGATCCAGGAAGTCATCAAGCGTCGCCAGATCATGCTGGTGCAGGTGGTCAAGGAAGAGCGCGGCAACAAGGGCGCGGCGATGACCACCTATCTTTCGCTTGCCGGCCGCTATTCGGTCCTGATGCCGAACACGGCTCGCGGCGGCGGCATTTCGCGCAAGATCACCAATGCGGTCGACCGCAAGCGCCTGAAGGCGATCGCCCAGGAACTGGAAGTGCCCAAGGGCATGGGAGTTATCCTGCGCACGGCGGGCGCGATGCGCACCAAGGCGGAGATCAAGCGCGATTTCGAATATCTGATGCGCATGTGGGAGAATGTGCGCACCCTGACGCTTTCCTCGACCGCGCCCTGCCTGGTCTATGAGGAAGGCAGCCTGATCAAGCGTTCGATCCGCGATCTCTACGACAAGGAAACCGGAGAAATCCTGGTCCAGGGCGAAGCGGGATATCGCGAGGCGAAGGACTTCATGCGCATGCTCATGCCGAGCCATGCCAAGAACGTGAAGGCCTATGTCGAGGAGCAGTCGCTCTTCGCCCGCTTCGGGGTCGAGCAGCAACTGGATCGCCTGCTGACGCCGCAGGTCACGCTCAAGTCCGGCGGATACCTCGTCATCAACCAGACCGAGGCGCTGGTTTCGATCGACGTCAATTCGGGCCGATCGACGCGCGAACACTCGATCGAAGATACCGCGCTGCAGACCAATCTTGAGGCCGCCGACGAGGTGGCGCGCCAGCTTCGACTGCGCGACCTTGCCGGTCTGGTGGTCATCGACTTCATCGACATGGAGGAAAAGCGCAACAACAGGGCCGTGGAGAAGCGGCTCAAGGATGCGCTGAAGAACGACCGGGCGCGCATCCAGGTCGGACGCATTTCGCATTTCGGCCTGATGGAGATGTCGCGGCAGCGCATTCGCGTTTCCGTTATGGAAAGCACGATGGACGTGTGCCCGCATTGCGCCGGACTGGGCTATGTGCGCTCCAATTCCTCCATCGCGCTGCATGTCTTCCGCGCGATCGAGGATTATCTGACGCGCAATCCGCGCAACGACATCGTGGTGCGCTGCCCGACCGGCATCGCCATCGACATTCTCAACACCAAGCGCGACGGCCTTTCGGATCTGGAAGCGCGCTTCGGCCTGAACATCGCGATCGACGCCGACCCGACGCTTCCGGGCCAGAGCTTCGTCATCGACAAGGGCGAGCCGGCCACCGGCACGCCGCGCAGCGCACCTCAGGCGCCGTCCGACTACTCGGCGATCGAGGAAAGCGATGCGCTGATCGAGGACGATGTCGACGAGGAAGGCGATGAGGACGTCACCGCCGATTCCAATCGCGGCGGCAATCGGGAAAATGGCCGCGAAGGCGGGCGTGAGAACCGGGAAGGCCGCGAGGAACGCGGTGGACGACGCAAGCGTCGGCGTCGGCGCGGACGCCCTGAAAGCGAGGACGGCGGAAGGCCGGATGCGAGTCAGACGGCCCGAACCGGAGATTCCACCGATGACGACGACGAGGAAGCCGTCTCCGATCGTTCGGTCGATGCGTCAGAAGACGGAGAAGACAGCGAGGGCCAGCGCCGCAAGCGCAGGCGCGGACGGCGCGGCGGCAGGCGCAATCGCCGGGACGGCGAAACCGAGGGTGGTTCCGATGATTTTGCGGACGCCAATGGCAATGACGAGGATGGCGACGCGACAGTTGCTGAAGCTGCCATTGCCCCGGAAGCCTCAGAAGGCGAAGCAGTAGTCGCCGACGAGGCCGCCGATCAGGAGGAAAGCAATGAGGCGGCGGCAGCAGCCTCCCCTGCCCCCGATCCTGAAGTGACGAGCCCGGCGGCTGCCCCGGAAACCGGGTCGCAGCAGGAGCCGACGCAGGAGGAAGCGGCCAGCGAATCGCGACGTGGCCGAGCCACGCGCAGGCCCCGCAATACACGATCCGAGCCCGCCCAGGCTTCCCACGCAGCCGAACCTGATGCGGAGCGCGGCGAAACCATGGAAGCGTCAAGCGAAGCGGCGGAGGGCGATGCGCGTGACGCAGCGCCCGCCCAGGACGCTGCCTCCGACGAGACTTCGGCAAAGCCGAAGCGCGGCGGCTGGTGGCGGCGCGGCGGCGGTTTCTTCTAGGGACGCCGAGCCGGACAGTATCAACCGATGAAAGACCGCGCCCCGTGCGCGGTCTTTTTCGTTCGGCCTCAGAGCACCCCTGCCTTGCCCCGGCCGACTCCTGCCGTGCAACTTGTCGATGCGACCGCAAAGTGGTTGAATCGCCACAAATCAAGGCTACCTAAGGCATGGAATCGACGCGGCGACCTTTTCGCGGCGTCGCGGGCCGCACCGAGGAGGCGATCCAGAGATGATCAAGGCAGGAAACCCGGCTTCGCGCCGCACACCCATTCGCCTCGTGCGCGGCATCGCGACAACCGGCCTTGCGATTGCCCTCGCCGTCTCGCCCGTCTCGGTTTCGTTTGCCAAGAAGAACAAGGCACGGCTGGTGCGCGACGCCGAAATCGAGGCCCGGCTGAAGGACTATACCGCCCCGAGCTTCAAGGCGGCAGGGCTCGGCAGCGGTGCGGTTGATGTCTATCTGCTCAACGACGAGAAATTCAACGCGTTCGTCACCGACCGGCGCATGTTCATCAAT
>JAUIBM010000281.1 GCA_030428345.1 Alphaproteobacteria bacterium
CGCCGATCTTTACGACATCTGGCGCACCGAGATCGTCGGCAAGTCCGCCCATGTCATGGGCGAGATGATGCGCCTGATCGATGTCGGCCTGTCCGTGCAGGGCGAGCAATGGCCGCCGGCAGAACTGCCGCAGACGCCGCTGGTGATCGTCGCCAACCATCCCTTCGGCATTGGCGACGGCATCGCGATGCTGGCCATGGCCGAGCAACTGGGCCGTCCGTTCCGGGTGATGATCAACAACGATCTGCTCAAGGTGCCGGAAATGCGGCCCTATTCGCTGCCGATCAATTTCGACGAGAACCGCGCCGCGGTGCAGATGAATCTGGAGACCCGCAAGGAGGCCGTGCGCCTGCTGAAGGAGGGAACGACGATCGTCGTCTTCCCGGCAGGCGGCGTGGCGACGGCGCGCAAGGGCTTCGGCAAGGCCGAGGACCTGCCGTGGAAGCTGTTCCCTGCCAAGATGATCCAGGCGGCCGGCGCATCGGTCATCCCGGTCTATTTCGACGGCCAGAACGGCCGGCTGTTTCATCTGGCGAGCCGGGTTTCGATGACCATGCGCCTGTCGCTGCTGATCCGCGAGTTCCGCCGCCTCGCCGGCAAGACCATCGTCGCCCGCGTCGGCCCGACCATTCCCGCCTCCACGCTCGCCGCCATCCGCGACCGCAAGGCGATGACCGAATTTCTCTACGACGCGGTGTTCTCGATGCGCGGGCAGATGAGGATGGCCGGCTCCTTCGCCCATCCGCGCATCGCCGCCTGAGGCTGCGAGCCGGGATCTGGGGGATGCTACTCCGCCAGCAATTCGATATCCTCGTTGACGCCGGAGATGACCCGGAAATCGCGCGAATAGATCTTTTCATTGTTGCGCGCGATCGCCGTATACGCCCCTTCGCTCAGCACGAAGGCCGGAAAGGCGCTCGAACTTTCGGTGATGACGTCGCCCGATTCGGTCAGGATAGACCAGGCGGTGTCGGCGATGGCGTCGCCGCCCGTCTCCTTGACGAGGCGGAAGGTCATGCGCGCCGCCCGGTGCTCGATCGTCGCCTGCGTGACCTTGCCCGCTTCCACCCGAAGATCGGCCCTGATTTCGGCGTTCAGCCGGCCATATTGCGAAACCACGTGATAGGTGCCGGCGGGAAAGGGCACGATCTCGTTGGGCTTCACATTGCGGGCGATCAGCTGGCGCTGGCCGCGTTCGTCCGCTTCCTTGGCATAGACGTCGAAGCGCAGCAGGTTCGCCGGCACGCGCGAGCCGGTGCCCGTGACGCCGGCAAGCTGCAGCGCCCCCGCATTGAGCGTGAAGGTCTCGATCTGGGGCTTGTCCTCGTCGGCGACGACGATCCGCCGCACGGCTCCGGCATGGCCGAAGGCGGCGTGCACGAGATATTCGCCCGGCGTGATGTCGAATTCCTTCACCCCGCCCACGGCCTCGGAAAGCAGCGGCAACTTGCCGTTTTCCGCGACCTTGGAGCCGAAGATCCGCCAGTCCACGCCGTTCTTCAGCGCCGGGCCGGTCTCGGTCATGCGCGCCTCGAATTCGATGCGCCGGGTGTTGGGGATTTTCTCTGCCTGTGCGTAAGCTTGACTGTAGGCGCCTGCCGCGACACAGCATGCCATGAGCGCGAGCAGAAGGATCGGCAGGAAGGGGGCGCGGTGCACGGCGGCTTGGCTCCGGTCGGTTCGTCGAACACGGTGTTGACCGGTATTGTCGGCATTTTCAAGGCTGTTTGCGGAGCCGGAGCGAGGTCGGCCCGGCTCGCGGACGCCGCACACATGCGCCCACGGCCGCCATGCGCCGGTCCAGCGCGCCCGGAATTCATTGAAGAGGTGAACCATTATCATGAGCGAACAATTTCCACAGGTGACCGAATTTCTGCGCCAGCGCCGTTCCGTGCCCTCGCGCACCCTGGGCGCGCCCGGCCCGGACGAATCCGAGATCGAGGCGCTGGTGGCGATCGCCAGCCGCGTGCCGGACCATGGCAAGATCGCGCCCTGGCGCTTCATTCGCTACACGCCGGACTATTGCCGCCAGCTTGGCGAGAAGTTCCGCGCCCGCGCGCTCGAGCGCAATCCGGACCTCAGCCAGGACATGCAGGCGGTTGAACTGGCTCGCTTCACCCTGGCGCCGGCGGTGGTCGCCGTCATCTCCCGTCCGCGCCCGCACCCCAAGGTGCCCGAATGGGAGCAGGTGCTTTCGGCCGGCGCGGCCGCGATGACGCTGCTGATCGCCGCCAACGCGGCCGGCTACGATGCGCAATGGCTCACCGAATGGGTGGCGTTCGACGACAAGCTCGCACCCGATCTCGGCCTGCAGGACGGCGAGCGCATTGCCGGCTTCGTGTTCATGGGCACGCGCACCTCGCCCAAGTTCGAGCGCGACCGGCCGGCGCTTGCCGATGTCTATTCCGTCATGGGGGCGCGCTGATCATGTTCTACGAAACAGCACGGCGCGACCACGGCCTGCCGCACGATCCGTTCAAGGCGATTGTCGCGCCCCGGCCGATCGGCTGGATATCCAGCATCTCGAAAGCCGGCGCGGTCAATCTGGCGCCCTACAGCTTCTTCAACGCGGTCGGTGGGCGTCCGGAACTGGTCATGTTCTCCTCCGAGGGCGAAAAGGACAGCGTCGCCAACATCCGCGAGACGGGGGAGTTCGTCACCAATAACGTCAGCGCGGAACTTGCGGAGGTCATGAACCAAACTTCGGTTCCCGCGCCGCGCGGGATCGATGAGTTCGAATATGCCGGCATCGAGGCGGCGTCCTGCCGCCTGGTCCGCCCGCCGCGCGTCGCCCGCGCCCATGCTGCGCTGGAGTGCCGCGCGACGCAGATACTGGAACTGGAAGACCTGGAGGGGCGCAAGACCGGCGCGATTATGGTGATCGGCCAGGTGATCGGCGTTCATATCGACGACGCGGTCCTGACCGACGGCATTTTCGATCTTTCCAAGGCGCGCCCGGTCAGCAGGCTCGGCTACTTGGATTTCGAGGGGCCGGACGGCTATTTCGCAATGAATCGCCCGAAATGGACAGGAGAAAAACCTTAACACAAGATTGATGAATTCTTAACAAATCGTTTTTCTGCGTGGTGAACCTAACGTTAATCCTTTTGTGTGCCTTATAAGCTTCGTAATCGGCGCCTTGGTCTGTGGGCGCCCAGTGTATCGGAGTTACATGGCCATGATCGTCGAGCGTTTTGTGACGTGGATCGATAGTGCGGAAGAGGCGGACAGGGTTGAGGCGGCCGGTATGCTCGCCCGGGCCTGGCTTGAGGGGGCGCTGGCCCTTGAAGAGCGCGACGCCGCCGAAGCGACGATTACCATCCTGCTTGACGACGCCAGCCCCGCAGTGCGCGAGGCGCTCGCCCGCGAATTTGCCGACGAAGCCGAGGCGCCGCGCCACATCGTGCTGGCGCTGGCCGGCGATGTTCCCTCGGTTGCCGCACAGGTGCTCGCCCGTTCTCCCCGCCTGCTCGACGCCGAACTCATCGCCCATGCGGTCAGTGGCGGCCTGGAACAGCAATTGGCGATCGCCTGCCGCGCCAGCGTTTCGCCCGCGCTGACGGCGGCCTTTGCCGAGCACGGCTCGCGCGAGGTCTGTCTGGCGCTCCTGATGAATGCCGGCGCGGTCCAGACGGCCGCCGGGCTGCACCGCATGGCGGAGCGCCATGGCGAGGATCCGGACCTGCGGCGCATGCTGCTCAAGCGCACCGACCTAACGCCTTCAACAAGGCTTCTCCTGATCGACAAGCTCGCCGAGGGACTGACCCAGGAATGCACGCGGAATGTCTCGCTCTCGCGTGAGCGTATCGAGGCGCTGGTCGCCGCGAGCCGGGAGAAGGCGATCATCGCCTATGCCTCGCGTGTCGAGGAGGCGGAACTGCCCGGCATTGTCGCCGCGCTGATCGACTCCGGCCGCATGACCACCGCCTTTCTGTTGCGGGCGGTCTGCATGGGCAATATTTCACTGTTCGCGGGGGCCATCGGCCATCTGGCGCGCCAGCCGGCCCGGCGGGTCGAGAGCGTCCTGTCGGGCGATCGCAGCGCCGCATTCCGCGCCCTCTACCAGAAGGCGGGCCTGCCGCAGAACGCCTTCGGCGTGTTTGCGGGGGCGGTGTCGCTTTGGCGGCAATTGCTTTCCGCCTCCGACGCGGGCGAGCGCGCGCGGCTGACCTATGTCGTCACCCGCGATCTGGTGGCGCAATATAGCGGGGAGGGCGATCCGGGCCTCGACAGCCTGCTGGTGCTTCTGCGCCGGCTGGCGGCGGAGGCGGCCAGGGAGAACGCCCGCGCCCATGTCGGGCGCATCGCCCAGGAAGCGCGCGAACGCGAGCGCCTGATGCTCGAAGCGCCGCAGGCCGAGGAAGACGACGAGCCCGATCTCGCCGAAGCGTCTGCGGAGAAAGAGGAAGACGAAGACGCCGCGGTTCTTGAGGCGGATGCCGATGAGGACGAAACGCACGACTTGGACGACCGGGAGGAGACCGATGCGCTGGCCGAGGTCGAGGAGAGCGTCGCCTCGCTGGCGGCGCTGAGCCGCGATCCGCAGGCCCAACTGCTGGAGCTCTATCCGGTCATCGAGGTCTCGATGTCGGAACTGTCGCATTTCGCCGTGCACTTCGCCGAGGAAATCGTCGAGATGGAAGGCGAGGAAATACTGGAGGAAATCTCGGTCTTCCCGGACGATTTCGACCTGACGGCGATCGAGGAGGAATTCTCGAACCTGTCAGCGCTGGCGGCCAATGACGATGGCGCCGGCGAAGCCGCGTCGGTGGAAAGCCTCGCGCCGCTTCATGTCGATCTGGGTGACGCCAGCGCGCGCCGCGCCGCCTAGCCGCCGCGCCTCAATACTGGAACTGTTCCGCCAGCACCCGCTCGTCCCAGGAATGATCCGGGTCGAACAGCAGAATGCCCTGCGAGTCGCGGTCCTGGCGCACCCTCACCTGGCGCACCGACTTGATCTCGGTGTGATCGGCGACCGCGTTCACGGGCCGCTTGTCCAGTTCGTTGACGGCGATCGTCACTTCGCTGTTGTCGGGGATGAGCGCGCCGCGCCAGCGGCGCGGCCGGAAGGCGCTCACCGGCGT
>JAUIBM010000282.1 GCA_030428345.1 Alphaproteobacteria bacterium
AGTATCGGGAAATCGAGTGAGAAACGTTCCCGCAGCTGACGGGTCAGGGTCGCAGTCTCGGGCATGATCGAGACCAACGAGGCGCCAAATCCGGCGATTTGCGGAACAATCTCGTTGAGCGCCAGCAATTCCAGCCGACAATACGAGCACCAATGGCCGCGGTTGAAACTGATCACCAGCGGCCCGTCTTCCAGGAAACCCTCAAGTCGGCGAATGCCGCCCGCTGAATCGGGAAGCGCGAAAGACGGCATTGCATCGCCGACGCCAAGTGCGGCCCCGCCAGCACCGGCATTCATAAGCCTCTGGACCAGGTCGGAATAGGCGCTGGAGATAGTCGGATTGGCAATCACAAGGCGCGCTGAATAAGCCTCCAGCTTGTCGGCAAGTGATGCATCCAGGCATCTGACATCATCGAAAACGCTCATCCGACGGGCCTTTCCTCCAAAATGCGTCGACAATAACGCAGGATTTTAGGGCGAAACACTACACGCCAATACCATGCCCATCAGGCAGTGTTTCCATAAACAACGGGCAATTCAGTTTCCGGGCCGGGTCCTCCACCTTTGCATCACCGACGAACCAACGCCGGTGACATTCAAACGTGAAACCAACGCCAAAGGAACTGATCCAATGAAGAACATCGACACCAAAGCCATCCTGCTTGCCGCCGCAGTTGCAGGGGTCGCCCTCGCCAACATGGCAACACCGGCAGCCGCCGCCGACTCCGAGAAGTGCTACGGCGTCGCCGTAGCCGGCAAGAACGATTGCGCCACCGCGACCTCTTCCTGCGCCGGCACCTCGAAGGTCGACGCCCAGAAGGATGCCTTCATCGCGGTGCCCGCAGGCCTCTGCGAGAAGCTGGCCGGTGGTTCTCTGGAACCCTCCGCTTCGTAAGGCGAACCCCACCCCCAAGCTGCACCGGAGCATCACGATGAAACGTCCCGATCCCGACCAACGCGAAACTCCGGTCACGCCGGTTCCGGCGAAAGCCGGAATCGGCCTGAAATTCGAACATATCGGCGAGATCCTCGTTACGAAGCCGCAAGTCGGATGGCTTGAGGTTCACGCCGAAAACTACATGGGCGACGGCGGCAAACCCGTCGAACTGCTCGAAGAGATCGCTCGCCAACATCCCGTTTCGGTACACGGCGTGGGGCTTTCGATCGGCGGCGCCGAAGACCTCGACGAGGCGCATCTTCGCCGCCTGAAGCGGCTGGTGGAAATGTCCGGCCGGGGCTCGATTCCGAACATCTCGCCTGGTGCGCGATCGGAGGAAACCATTTCTCCGACCTGCTGCCACTGCCCTACACGAGGGAGGCGCTCGACATCGTCTGCGCCCATGTCGACCAGGTGCAGCAATATCTCGGTCGGCGGATCCTGATCGAAAACCCATCGCTTTACGTCGCCTTCGAAGCGAGCGAAATGAGCGAAACACAGTTCCTCAATGCGCTGACACTGCGAACCGGTTGCGGGCTGATACTCGACGTCAACAACGTCTATGTCAGCGCCAACAATATCGGCTACGACGCGGCGGGCTATATCCGCGAAGTCGACTGCTCGGCGGTGGGCGAAATCCATCTCGCCGGCCATCACCTCAAGCAGCTTGGCGGCCGTACGCTGCTGATCGACGATCACGCCAGCCGCGTCAGCGATCCCGTGTGGGATCTCTATTCCACGACGCTTCAGCTTACAGGCCGCATCCCCACGCTGATCGAATGGGACAACGACGTGCCATCGCTCGACGTGCTCGTTG
Source organism: Alphaproteobacteria bacterium (assembly GCA_030428345.1). Lineage (GTDB taxonomy): Bacteria > Pseudomonadota > Alphaproteobacteria > Rhizobiales > Rhizobiaceae > BOKV01. The sequence continues at coordinate 1,754 of JAUIBM010000282.1, forward strand.
ACGAGGCGGCCAAGGCCGACGCCATCCTGGACAGCTTCTTCACGAGGGAGGCCGACCGTGTCCGCGCTGCGTGATTTCCAGACGTCCTTCAGAAGATACCTGACCGACACGGGCGAGGATGCCGCCAGCGAGGCAGCCCGGTTTATCGCGTCAGGCTTCGCCGACAATGCGAGCATCTACCGCAACAATGTGCGCCACGCCCATGTCGGCGCGCTGGCAGCGATATTTCCCGCCATCCGCGCACTGGTTGGCGAGGGCTATTTCGACGGTATGGCTGCGGAGTTTTCCAATGCCAGCCCACCGATGAGCGCCATTCTCGCCGGTTACGGCGCCAGCTTCAGCGACCATCTGGCTGGCCGACCGGAGCTTTCGCGCGTCCCCTTCCTCCCCGATGTGGCCAGACTGGAGTGGGCCATGAACGAAGCGTTTCATGCCCACTCCTCTTTTTCTCTCGCTCCCGATCAGGCCGCAGCGCTCTTCATGGGCGGCGCCGGCGACCTCGATCTTGTCGCCAGCACACGGCTTCTTGCGCTCGATCATCCGGGGCTGGAAATCAGAGCCGCCGCACTTGAAGGCAACGCCGAAGCGATTGCGGCGCTCACGCCCGGCACGCAGCGCCTTGGCGTGTTCCGCGTGGGTGGAGCTGTGAGGGTGGAACCGCTCTCGTTCGGCGAGTTCGCCTTTCTGCGCGGATTGTCGGCCGGCAGCCCGATCGACAGCGCCATCGCATCCGCATTCACCAGCGATTGCGAGTTTTCTCCCGCCGAAGCCCTTGGACGGCTTCTTCATCTCGGCGTCTTTGAGGCGCCCGCATCTCTCAACCAGGGAACCTGACCAATGACCGATACAACAAGCATGACCAACACGGCACAGCCTGCGCGCCTTGGCGGCGTCTCAGCCCTCGTCTCGCGCTTCGTCTCGATTGCGAACATGACCCCTGATTCCGCGCTGTCGCTGATCGCGCGCATTGGGGTTGCGGGCGTCTTCTGGCGCTCGGGCCAAACCAAGGTGAATGGGTTCGAGGTCACCGACTCGGCCTACTATCTGTTCCGGGAGGAATATGCACTGCCGATCATCCCCCCGGAGATCGCGGCCAATCTCGCCGCATTCGCCGAGCACTTCTTCCCCGCGCTGCTGATCATCGGCCTGGCGTCCCGCTTCTCGGCGCTCGCACTGCTCGGCATGACATTGGTGATCCAGATCTTTGTCTATCCGGCGAGTTGGCCCGATCATGCAGTCTGGGCGGCGGCGCTCGCCGTCATCATCGCCCGTGGCCCCGGCATCCTCTCGCTCGACCACTGGCTGTTCGGCCGCGCGAAGGCGTGAACGTCAACGCCAATCCGGGAACCCGAACCCCGACGCCAGCCCCGAAGGATTGATCCGATGATCGACATGCTTCCGCCGCACGTCATCCAGTTCCTCAGCCTCGCCGCTTCTGCGTTCATTTTCGTGATCGGCATGGCTGTACTTGGGCTGATCGCCGTGTTCATCTACGACGTGGTCCAGAAGAAGGATTCCGTCCTGCGGAATTATCCGGTCGTCGGTCACCTTCGGGGCGGCTTCACCCATCTGGGCGAATTCTTCCGCCAGTATTTCTTCGCGCTCGATCGTGAAGAAATGCCCTTCAACCGGGCCGAACGCGATTGGGTCTACAAGTCATCGATAGGCCGCGACAACACGGTCGCTTTCGGCTCCACCCGCTCGCTTACGCCGGTCGGCACGCCAATATTCGTCAATGCGCCGTTTCCGCCGCTCGACGGCGAAACCGTCGATCCGCCGGGGATCGTCTTCGGCCCGCATGCCCGCCGTCCCTATGAGGCAAAGTCGCTGATCAACATCTCGGGAATGAGCTATGGCGCCATATCACGGCCTGCGGCCCTCGCCCTGTCGCGCGGTGCAAGGCTTGCCGGCTGCTGGATGAATACCGGAGAGGGCGGCCTGTCGCGGCATCATCTGGAAGGCGGCGGCGACATCGTCTTCCAGATCGGCACGGCGAAATACGGCGTGCGCAATCCCGACGGCTCCCTGTCGGATGACAAGCTTGCCGAGATCGCCAGCCATCCGCCGGTAAGGATGATCGAGATCAAGCTCAGCCAGGGCGCCAAGCCCGGCAAGGGCGGGATCCTGCCGGGCGGAAAGGTGACGGCAGAGATCGCGGCCATTCGCGGCATACCGCAGGGCAGAGATTCGCTGTCGCCCAACCGCCATACCGATATCGGGAGCCTCGACAACCTCCTCGACATGATCAACCATGTGCGTGAAGTGACGGGATTGCCGACCGGCATCAAGACCGTCATTGGCGACACGGCCTGGCTCGACGAGTTGTTTGCCATCGTCAATCAGCGCGGCAGGATCAGCGCGCCCGATTTCATCACCGTCGATTCCGGCGATGGCGGAACGGGCGCCGCCCCGATGCCGCTGATGGACAATATGGGCCTGCCGATCAAGGAGTCCCTGCCGATGGTGATCGCATCACTCAATCGCGCCGGTCTGCGCGACAGGATCAGGGTCGCCGCTTCCGGCAAACTCGTCACGCCCGCGGAGATCGCCTGGGCGTATTGCGCTGGCGCAGATGTCGTCAACTCGGCGCGCGGCTTCATGTTTTCGCTCGGCTGCATCCAGGCGTTGAAGTGCAATCGCAATACCTGTCCGACCGGCATTACCACACACAATCCGCGCTTGCAGCGCGGCCTCGATCCCGCCGACAAGGCGGTGCGTGTGAAGAACTATGTCGAGAAGGTTCACAAGGGCGTCGGCATCATCGCGCATTCTTGCGGGGTGGCGCATGCCCGCGCCCTCGGCCCCGCCCATGTGCGCATGGTGCAGCCGAACGGCACCTCGATGACGCTCGAACAGATCGCGCTCGCGGCCGAGGCGGGACGCCCCGCCGCCTCTTTGACTGCCGCCCCCGCGCCCGCCGCCGACACGCTCGCAAGCTGACTTGAGGAGAACGACCATGCATGGCGATCAAAAAGCGATGGTAAAGGCTTCGGACCTGTTCGTCCGGTCGCTCGAGAATGAAGGCGTCGAGGTGATCTTCGCCGTGCCGGGAGAGGAAACCCTCGACCTGCTGGAATCGCTGCGCACATCCTCGATCAACGTCGTCCTCAATCGCCACGAACAGGCGGCTGGCTTCATGGCGGCGACCTATGGCCGTCTGACCGGCCGGGCCGGCGTCTGCCTTTCAACGCTGGGCCCCGGCGCAACCAATTTCATGACCGCCGCGGCCTACGCTCATCTCGGCGCTTTCCCGATGATCATGATCACCGGCCAGAAACCCTCACGCCACGGCCGCCAGGGCAGGTTCCAG
>JAUIBM010000283.1 GCA_030428345.1 Alphaproteobacteria bacterium
AGACGATATCGCCGCTGTGCAGCATGCCGTCGCGCACGGTGTCGCGGCTTGCGTCCGGGTCGAGGAAATAGCCCTTGAACACCGCCGGACCGCCCAGCAGGATTTCCCCGTCTTCGGCAATCGCGTAATTCGTCCCGTCGACCGGAATGCCGCAGCCTCCGAGCTTGAAATGCCCCTCGCGCTGCACGAAGACGCAGCCCGCGACTTCGGTCATGCCGTATCCCTGGCTGATCGGAAGTCCGAGGATCGAGAAGAAGCGCAGGGTTTCCGGCGACACCGAAGCGCCGGCGCAAAGACGATGGAATGTGCGGTCGAGGCCGAGATATTTCTGGATGTTGCGGTAAAGGCCCCAGTATCCGACCTGCCATTTCAGCCATGACGAAAAGGAAAGGCGGCCATTGTTCGCCTGACGTTCGTCATCCAGCTTGCGGCCCAGACGCAGCAGATAGCCGGCAATTGCCTGCTGGATGGCGCCGCTTTCGCGCAGGCGGAACTCGAAGCTTTCCTTCAGCTTCTCCCAGATGCGCGGAACGCCGACCATGAAGGTGGGCGCGATCTCGCGGACATTCTCGGACACGGTGTCGATGCTTTCGGCGAAATTCACCGTTCCGCCAACGACGAGCAGCATCGCCATGGAGTAGCAGCGCTCGGCCGCATGGCAGAGGGGCAGGTAACCCACGGCCTCGAAGCGGTGTTCGGTAGCATGCACGGATCGTGCGTAGTTGTAGGTCGAGTAGACGATGTTGCGATGGGTCAGCATCGCCCCCTTGGGGGGGCCTGTCGTTCCGGAAGTGTAGACCATCAGCGCGACGTCATCCGGCGAGGTGTCCTCCAGGAGCGCGTCCAGTTGCGCTTCGGCGTCGGCGTTTTCGCGCGCATGGGCGTCGCCCAGTTCCAGCAGCGCCTCGAAGGAAATCAGGCCCGGCCGGTCGTAGTTGCGCATTCCCTTCATGTCGACGCAGGCGATGTGCTGCATCGCGGGCAGGCCGCCGTCCTTCGCCATGGCGTCCAGGACCTTGTCCGTCTGCTCCTGGTCGCCGCAAACGGCGATCCGCGCCCCGCAATGGCGCGTGATGTATTGCAGCTCCGGCCATGGATTGGTGGGGTAGATGCCGACCGGAATGGCACCGATCAATTCTGCGCCGAGGTCGGCGAAATACCATTGCGGGGTGTTTTCGCTCGCGATCACGACGCGGTCGCCGCGCGTGACGCCGAGCGAGAGCAATGCGAAGGCGAACCGGCGCGCCTGGCGATAATAGTGGTTCCAGTCAAAGCGATTCCATACGCCCTGGTCCTTCTCCCGAAGCGCCAGATCGCCTGGGTGCTTGCGGGCGTGTTCGCACAGCAGGCGGGGCAATGTGGTGTTGCCGGAGGCGAGGGCGTCGCGATCGAAGGGATTGTGGCCCTCCGGCAGCCGGGTCCTCTCGGCCGCCAGCAGTTCCTGCGCAGGTTCGGCGTCGATCTTTCGCTGGATGGTCATGCGGTCAGTTCCCCAACCATGGCGGTCCGGGTGGTTCGCTTGTCGCGGTCCGCTGATTTCGAACCGAGATAGGCTGCGATCACACCGGGATGTTTCTGGACCTCATCCGGCAGGCCCTCGGTGATCGTGCTGCCGAAATTGAGCGCATGGACCCGGTCGGAAATGTCCATGACCAGATGCATGTCATGCTCGATGAGCAGGACCGCGATCCCGAGCTCGTCGCGGATGTCGAGGATGAACCGCGCGATATCCTCGGTTTCTTCCTGGTTCATGCCGGCGACGATCTCATCGAGCAGGATCACCTTCGGGTCGGTCGCTAGGGCGCGTCCCAGTTCGACGCGCTTCTGCTGCCCGTAGGAAAGCGTCCCCACCACCTTGTCGCGGATGTGCTCGATCTCCAGGAATTCGATGATCTGCTCGCTGCGCTTGCGCGCGAGCACTTCCTCGCGGCGGGGACGCCCGAAATGCAGCACGGCCTCGACGACGCTCGACTTCAGCCGCCAGTGCTGGCCAACCAGAATGTTGTCGACGACCGTGCCGTGCTTGAACAGGGCAAGGTTCTGGAACGTGCGGCCGATTCCCATGCGCACGTAATTGTGGGGGGCGACGCGCGCCATGTCCTGGCCCCGCATCCGGATGCTGCCGCTGGTGACGGGCAGAACGCCGGAGATGAGGTTGAAAAGCGTTGTCTTGCCGGCGCCATTGGGTCCGATGATCGAAACGATCTCGCGGTCATTGACCGTGAGGGATACGTTGTCGACCGCCCGCAGGCCGCCGAACGACTTGGATACATTTTCCAGTTCGAGAAGCGGCCCGCTCACGACAGCCACCTCTTGCGCCGCTTGTAGTGCTTCACATCGCGGTAGCTCTTGCGCTCGCCTCCCTCGGAGAAGCCGAGATAATATTCCTGGACGTCGATGTTGTTGCGCAGCTTTTCGGCCGGGCCGTCGAGAACGATGCGCCCGTTCTCCATGATGTAGACATTGTCGGCCATGTCCATTGCCTGCATGGCGTTCTGTTCAACCAGCAGGATCGTCATGTTCATTTCGGTGCGAAGCTGAATGATCGCATCGTAGATGGCGTCGATGATCATCGGGGCGAGGCCGAGCGAAGGCTCGTCGAGCGCCAGGAGCCGGGGTTCGGCCATCAGCGCCCGACCTACGGCGACCATCTGCTGCTCGCCGCCCGACAGGTAACCGGAAATCTGGCGCCGGCGTTCGACCAGGCGCGGAAACAGGTCGTAGACCATCGACATGAGCCGCTTCACCTGGGCCGACGACTTCAGATATCCCCCCATCAGGAGGTTTTCCTCGACCGTCAGATTGATGAAGAGCTTGCGGCCTTCCGGCACCAGCACGACGCCCTTCTCGACGATCTGCTCTGGCGCCAGGCCATGCAGCAACTCGCCGGCAAAGCGAATGCTGCCCTTTTCAAGCTCGCCTTCCTCTCGGTGGAGGGTGCCGGTAAGCGCCTTGAGGACCGTGGATTTGCCCGCGCCGTTCGAGCCCAGCAGCGCAACCACGCTTCCTTCCTGCACGGACAGGGAGACGTCGCGCACCGCCTCGACGGCGTCGTCATAGATGATCTGTGCGTTGACGATCTCGAGAAGCGGCGAAACGCTCCGCTCGCTCGCCGGCGACGCTTGGGTTCCCGTCATCACGGCTCCATGCCGACCGCGCTTCGCAAGAAGCGCGCCGCCGCCGTTTCACAGCATTTCCGGGCATCGGACGTCATGCAGACCGGGCCTCCCTCCATGCGTCACTCCCCAACTCCTCCAGTCGTCAAAGCGACAGTCATGGAAGTTCGCAATTATCCGACCGGCTGGCCGGATTTTCTAAAGTGTTATCATAAATTCGGAACCGTTCAATACGCCCGACGAATAAAAAATACGGCGATCCGGTTTATTTGTCGCCCGGAATGGTCGGTTCCGGTCGCAGGGGATCGCGATCGGGGCTATGCGAAAACGCGAAGGAGTTGTATCGCGAGATTATCTAATATAGATTAGAATTATTGACGGGGAAAGCAGGCAGCGAGGGCGGCGTCAATCGCGGACAGGCGACCCAGCGCCGCCGGGGCAGCCTGGGGCGCCAGGGGCTGGCTAGATCCGGTCCGGGGCTCTAGGCTGGTGTTTGGCGAAGCGAGCATGGTGTTTTCTTGATGGCGGATATCAAGCCGGGGCGGATTTACGAGGAACTGGAGTTTCCGATCGGGGAGGGTCCGGACTTCGGTGGAGTTGTCGAGATCGCTCCCGGCCTGCTGTGGCTCAAGCTTCCGCTGCCCTATCGCCTCGACCATGTGAACGTCTATCTGGTGGAGGACGATGACGGTTGGGCCGTTATCGACACCGGGATCAACACGCCGCAATCGGTTGCGACCTGGGAAAAGGTCCTGGCCGGCACACTCGCGAATATCAGGATTTCGCGTGTGATCGTTACCCATTTCCACCCGGATCATATCGGGCTTGCGGGCTGGCTGTGCACGCGGTTCGATGTGCCGCTTCTGACCAGCCAGTCAACCTATATGACCAGCCGGGTGATCTCCTTGGCGCCGCATGAGATGGGTTCGCGGCAGTTTTTCGACTTTTATGCGCGCCATGGCATGAGCGACAATGTGGCGAGCCTCGTGGCCATTCGAGGCAATGAATACCTTTCCCAGGTCGCCGAATTGCCGATCTCCTTTCTCCGCCTGCTCATGGGCGACCAGCTCAGGATCGGAAAACGCGATTTCCGGGTCCTGTCCGCCGACGGGCACGCACCCGAACAGATATTGCTCTACTGCCCCGCGGAGCGGATCCTGCTGGCGGCCGACCAGGTGCTGGAGAAGATCTCGCCGAACATTGGTGTCTATGCGGGCGACCGCAATGGCGACCCGCTTGGGCACTTCCTGCGCAGCCTTCGGTTCATCGCGTCGGAAATCCCCGACGACGTTCTTGTCGTTCCGGGCCATCGCCGACCGTTTTACGGATTGCACCTGCGATGCAGGCAGCTCGAGGATCATCACGAATCGCGCTGCGATCTCATTCGCGCCGCCTGCGCCGATCGTCCGCACTCGACCGCCGAACTGGTGCCGATTCTTTTCCCCCGCGAACTCGACCCGCACCAGATGGGCTTTGCCTTCACCGAGACGCTGGCGCATGCGCACAGGCTGGTTCGAAGGGGAGAGATCCGGGAAACAGCCAGGGATGGAAAGGTGCTCTTCGAGCTGACCGGCGCGCCGGCCGCCTGACGCGCGGCTTTTATTCGGGCTGAGTGCAGCTAAATAAAAAACCGGTCAGATGGATTATTAAATATAACTCTTTCGCCGCCGACCTGTCGGCGCGAGGGTCATTTCGTCCCCGGCCGGGCTGTGGGGAGAAGCGCAGGATCTGCGCCAGGAGATCGCAGCCACTGCCGGATTTGCCAGAATGGGAGCAAACACTTGTCAACTGGTCCGCTCAAGCAGTTCACCATCATTGAATTTGCCGGCCTCGGGCCTTGCCCGCTCGCCGGCCAGCTCATGGCCGATCTCGGCGCCAATGTCATCGTCATCGATCGGGAGAGCGGCAAGGCCGATCCCAGGGATGTGAACCGGCGAA
>JAUIBM010000284.1 GCA_030428345.1 Alphaproteobacteria bacterium
GACGCCAACACGGCTTCCGCCATGTATCCCGACCAGTCGCTGTATCCCGCCAATGCGGGACCGGAACTGGCCAAGCGCATCAACAAGACCCTGCAGCGGGCCGACCAGATCGAGACCTCGGAAGGCAACGGCCTTTCGGTCGAGACCTGGTTCGCGCCGATCGTGGCGGACGCCGAAGCCGGATTCGGCGGACCGCTCAATTCCTTCGAACTGATGAAGGCCTATATCGAAGCAGGCGCGGCCGGCGTTCACTACGAAGACCAGCTCGCCTCGGAAAAGAAATGCGGCCATCTGGGCGGAAAGGTTCTGATCCCGACCTCGGCGCATATCCGAAATCTGAACGCGGCGCGCCTTGCCGCTGACGTCATGGGCGTTCCCACGCTCGTCATCGCGCGCACCGACGCGGAAGCCGCCAAGCTGCTGACCTCGGACATCGACGACACGGACAAGCCCTTTGTCGACTATGACGCCGGACGCACCGCCGAGGGCTTCTACAATGTGAAGAACGGCCTTGAGCCGTGCATCGCCCGCGCCATCGAATATGCGCCCTATTGCGACCTGATCTGGTGCGAAACCTCCAAGCCGGATCTGGAGCAGGCCAAGCGCTTCGCCGAGGGCGTGCGCAAGCACCATCCCGACCAGTTGCTGGCCTATAACTGCTCGCCTTCGTTCAACTGGAAGAAGAACCTCGACGACGCGACCATCGCGAAGTTCCAGCGTGAGCTCGGCGCGATGGGCTACAAGTTCCAGTTCATCACCCTGGCCGGCTTCCACCAGCTCAATTTCGGCATGTACGAGCTGGCTCGCGGCTACAAGGACCGGCAGATGGCGGCCTATTCGGAGCTGCAGGAAGCGGAATTCGCGGCGGAAGCGAATGGCTACACCGCGACCAAGCACCAGCGCGAGGTGGGCACCGGCTATTTCGACGCGGTCTCGCTCGCCATCACCGGCGGCGCGTCCTCGACCACAGCCATGAGCGAATCGACCGAGGCGGCGCAGTTCCGCCCGGCGGCCGAATAACCGCGCACGGGTCGGCGCCAGGCCGCCGACCCGACGCCACACCCAATCAGGAGGAATGAAAGCGATGAACGCCAAGCCCCCAGTCAAGGAACGATCCGAGGAAATGGCCTCGACCATGAGCGGCGACGAACAGGCGGCGATCCGCCGGCTCGCCAATGATCTGCACCGCCTCAACCAGTCCGTCATGATGGCGGTCGACGCAGGCGTGTCGGTCGAACTGATCCGCTCGGCCCGCCACCATGGCGGTTCGGGCAATTGGGGCGATTTGCTGACCCCGATCATCGTCAAGAACGCCTGACGATCCGCAGCTTGCGAGGCAAGGGAGGGAGGGGGCCCTTCCGCGGGCGACCGCGGAGGGGCCCATACGCCTCGTCGTCCGCGGGCGTTTGAGCGTGCGCAAGCGCGCGGCCTCAAGCTTTTCTGCACGGCCCGGTACAGCCTGGTCAGCGCCACCCCAATCCAGATCGTCCCAACGTCAATGCCACGTCTTTGGACGGCTCGCAGCGCCCGCGTTCAGAAGCCGCTCAGCATGATCTCGACGACCTTGCCCTCCTCGACCTCGACCAAGTCGTAGAAGCGCCCGCCGGCCGGCAGATCGCCCTCCTGCCAGACGATCGCCGTCTCGATAAAATAACGTCCGGCCGCCAGTTCGTCGAAGCTGAAGCGGCCTCGCGGGTCCGCCCTGACGACGCGCCGGTCGTTCAAGGAGTCCTTGTCGGTCTCGTCGAAAACAAGGGTCGGCCGAAGGATATCGCGGTAAGTTCGGTCGCCATACATCTTCACGAAGCGCTCCGCCACATAGGGGGTGGCCGGAACCAGCAAGATGTTGCGTCCCGCCGCATAGATGACGCCGCCATTGGCTTTCTGCAGGAACGCCTGGCCGTGGATGGCGCCGGTTCCCTTCTCGTGGATGAAGGCGCCCTGCGCCGCGTCGTATTGCTGGGTGGTCTGGACGGCTATCCTCAGGCAGCCGGCAAGCGCCACGACCGCGATCGCCGCGATCATTCCCGTCACCGCTCGCATCCAAAGGCGAACTGTCCCGACCGCCATCCAACCACGCCCCCGCAACGCTACCCGAATACGCGGCGCCGAAGATGCGATACCCTTCCTCGCGGTCCAGGGCCAACAGTCCTGAATGCCGCAAGGGAATTGCAAACCGACACACGCTACACGTTCAGGTTGAGATTACCTTGGCCTTTGCGGGTGTCAACCAGGATGCGGGATTTTCCGGTTCGGGCGCTTGCGCCGGTCGGCGGGCGACGGATGCGCGGCCGGCCAGCGGCCGCGCGGTTCGATCATTCAGCGGCGACCGGCACCGCGCGACGCAGCACAAGCAGCGCCAGCACGAGGGCGAGCGCCGCACAGACCGCGATGGCCCCGACCATGGGGATCGGTGTGCCGTCGAGGAACGGCCCGGACAGGGCGATCATGCCCGCGCCGGCCATCATCTGCAGCGTGCCGCCGAGCGATGACGCAAGGCCCGCCCTGTCGCCATGATCGTCCAGCGACATCACCATGCAGGAAGGGATCACCAGTCCCAGGCAGGCATTGGCGAGCATCAGTCCGACAATCAGCACGCCCAGCGGCAAGGGCGCGGCCAGGGCAAGCGCGAACAGGATGAACACCAGCAGCGCGAAGCCGCTGGTCGCCGTCCATACGACGCGCCGCATGCCGAAGCGTTCCCCCAGCGATCCGGCGAACTGGGAGGAGCCGAAAAAGCCGATGGCGTTGGCGGCGAAGGCCAGGCTGAACTGGGTGTTGCTGAGCCCGTAATAGCCCGTATAGACGAAGCTGGCCGTGGCGATGAACACGAAGAAACTCGCCATGCCGAAGCCGCCGATGAAGGTGAGCCCCATGAAATAGGGGTCGCGAACCAGTTGGCGCGAGCCGCGCACCAGGCTGGCGAGGTTGACCGGCACCCTGGCCCCGCGCGGCAGGGTCTCGGGCTGCAGCAGCACAGTCAGCGCGAGGCTGAGCGCGGCGGCGGCGACCATGAACCAGAAGATCGCGCGCCAGTCGCTGAACGCGATGACGGCGGTGCCGCTCAGCGGGGCGAGCATCGGCGAGATGGAAACCACCAGCATGATCAGCGCCATCAGCCGGGTCGCCATCGCGCCGGTATACTGGTCGCGGATGATGGCGCGCGGAACGACCATCACGGCGGCCCCGCCGAGCCCCTGCAGGAAGCGGAAGCCTACGAGCCAGCTTATCGAAGGCGCGAGCGCGCAACCGACCGAACCGGCCAGGAATATCGCCAGGCCGACAAGGATCGGGCCCTTGCGGCCATACTGGTCGGCGAGCGGGCCGTAGACGAGCTGGGCGAGGCCGAACGCCAGGAAATAGGCCGATAGCGTCGCCTGAACCGCGGAACTGTCTGTCGACAGCGCAGCCGCAATTGTCGGCATGGCCGGCAGATACATGTCGATGGCGAAGGGGCCGACGCAGGAAAGCAGGCCGAGCACGATTGCCGTTCGGAAAAATCCGGGTTGCATGGGAACCACCTTTCGGACAGCGCCGGAACGATCCGAAACGCTGGTCAGGATTTGAGCAAATTCAATGTGATTGTCGCGCAGGGAAGGCTGCGTCGAGGCGTCCGGTCGTTAGCGAATCGGACGCGGGAAAAAGGAAATCCGTGCGGCCAATCCGGTATCGGCAATGCAAATCATGTATGCCTCCCTCTGTTGGTGCGCTGGTTTCCGGTTCGCCCATGCCTCATGCAGGGGCGCGAAGAGACGCATTGTCGCGCCCTTCGATGCGACATTTGCAGCAGCGGTCGGAAAAAGTACAGACGCGATCCGCGGTTAGAGATGCAGAGCGCCGCCGGTGTGGCTTTCGCGCATCATCGGCTCCCGCCCTAGGCCACGCTGAGCCAACCCAGCGGCGGGCGCTTCAACACCTCATAGTCGCCCTGGCTTGCGGCCACCACGCCTTCCAGTCCGACACGGTTGCAGTCACTGGCCGACAATCTGCGAAAGGCGGCGGATGTCGCGGCGCGCAGCGCCGGCGCGCGCGACGCCCCGCCTTTCGCGGTGATCAGCGGCAGGCCCGGCACGGGGCTGGACAGGCCGATGACGGCAACGTTCCTGGCGGAAGGCTCATGCGCCAGCGCGAGCCGCCAGCTTACCGCGTCGATGGCGGCAAGGCCGGCCCGACCCTCGGCGACGGCGCGGATCGATTCGCGGTGGCTGCCGGTGAGCAATATCCGGTCCCTGGGCAGCGTGGTCGGCCGCTCGCAGCATTCGCCCAGCGCGCGAAATCCGCTCTGGGAGGCCAGATCGTTCACCGCGATCGGCGTCGAATCCGATCGCAGCACCTGCCTCGGCCTGCGCGCATCGCTCCCGATGAAGACGCTGCAATAGTGGCCGGGCGGACCCGACAGCCCGAAGTCAAAGCGGGCGAAGGGAGTGACGGCCTGCGAAAGCAGCGAAACAAAGGGCCAGCCGCAGGTCTGGCTGACCAGCAGGCCGGGGTCGGACCAGAGCGCGAGCGCCTCGCGGTCGCGCGTCAGGGCGGCGGGCGCGTCGATGCCGCCGGCCGCCAGTTCTGCCCGGATCAGCGCCCAGAAACGGTCCCAGACATCGCAAATCTCCGGCCAATCATACATTGGCAGGCTGGCCTGAAGGGGCGTCGCGCGGACAGGCATGGGGCACTCGCTCTGCGGCCCCGCCTTAATTGTTTCATCCTGCATGGGGATGGGGCACCGGCTCCTTGGGCCTCAGGAAATAGCGGCGGAAGACCGCGGCGTAGGAAGGATAGAGATAGCCGCGATTGCGCCGGATGAATTGCTCGCGATGGCGGCGATAAAAGCCCGGCAGGCGATACCAGGCAAGCCCCGGCCGCGTGTGGTGCACCACGTGCAGATTGTTGAACAGGAAGAGGAAGGCGAGCGGGCCGTAATCCTCGATGATCACGGTGCGCGCACCCGCATCCTCGGCCGCCTGGTGTTCGATGAAGGTGCGGATCAGGAGGACCGAGACGCCGCAATAGGCCGCCACCGCGAATTGCCAGGCCGGGAC
>JAUIBM010000285.1 GCA_030428345.1 Alphaproteobacteria bacterium
GTCGCGCTCAATCTGAAGAGCGAAGCTGGCCGGGAGGTGGCGCTGAAACTCATTGAAGGCGCCGATGCCCTGATCGAAGGCTTCCGGCCCGGCGTGATGGAAAAGCTGGGGCTCGGACCCGAGGCCTGCCACGTCCGCAATCCCGGCCTCGTCTTCGGCCGGATGACGGGATGGGGACAGACCGGTCCGCTCGCAAAGGCTGCCGGGCACGATCTGAACTACATGTCGCTCAGCGGCGCGCTTGCGGCGATCGGCGACCCGGACCGCCCGCCCGTCCCGCCCCTCAATCTCGTGGCCGATTACGGCGGCGGGACGATGTTCCTGATCTTTGGCGTCCTGGCGGCGTTGCTCGAGCGCCAGACTTCCGGGAAGGGGCAGGTTGTCGACGCGGCGATGGTTGACGGCGTGCCGGCCATGATGGGTACCTTCCACTATCTGCTGTCCCTGGGCGTGTGGGAAACCAGGCGTGGCGCCAATCTGCTCGACGGCGGGGCGCCGTTCTATCGATGCTACGAGACAAAAGACGGCAGGGCGATGTCGGTCGCGCCGATCGAGCCTCAGTTTCTCGCCGAGATGTGCGAAAAGGCCGGATTGCCGCGCATCGCGCCCGAGCAGCAGATGGACAAGCGCCTCTGGCCGGAACAGGCCGAGCAATTCGCCAGGGTGTTCGCCACGAGGACGCGGGACGAATGGGCCGAGATATTCGAGGGAAGCGATGCCTGTGTTGCGCCGGTGCTGACCTTCGACGAGATCGAGGCGCATCCCCACAATGCCGCGCGCCAGATATTCATCCGCGAGAATGGCGTCATGCAGGCGGCCCCGGCGCCGCGTTTCAGTCGGACATCGCCCGAGCGCCCGGAGCCGCCGCACGGCAAGGGGGCCGACTTAGGCGATGTGCTGTCGGCGTGCGGCTATTCGGCGGACGAAATCGAGGCGCTTCGCCGCGAAGGGGCGGTGCTTTAGGCGCGGTCGGCGTCAGAGCCGCTTCGCCACCTCCTCGAGCATCACCTCGGTCGCGCCGCCGCCGATGCGCAGGATGCGCGCATCGCGGGCCATCCGTTCGATCGGCGTCCCACGCATATAGCCTGTCCCGCCATGCAACTGCAGACAGCCATGAACGACATCGTGCAGGATTTCCGGGCCGACCGACTTGATCATCGAGGTCTCGCGCGAAGACGGCACGCCGTCGTCGATCGCCGCCGCGGTCTGGTAGGTCAGCGCACGGATCATCGCCACCTTCGAGGCAAGCTCGGCAAGTCGCAGCCGGGTCGCCTGCTGGTCCCAGAGGGTCTTGCCGAAGGCGCGCCGGTTGCGGACATAATCCAGCGTCAGTTCGATTGCCTTGGCCCCTTCCCCGGAACAGAAGGCTCCGATCATCAGGCGCTCGTGCTCGAAGCCCTGCATGATCGCGTAGAAGCCGCGATTCTCCTCGCCCAGCATGTTTTCGGCGGGGACGCGCATGTCCTCGAAGGCCAGTTCGGCGGTGTCCGAACACAGCCAGCCATGCTTTTCCAGCTTGCTTGCCACCTTGAATCCGGGCGTGTCGGTCGGGACGATGAACAGCGATATGCCGCGCGCCCCTTGCGCTTCCGGGGCGGTGCGCGCCGCAAGAATCACGATGTCGCCATAGACGCCATTGGTGATGAACATCTTGTCGCCGTTGATAACCCAATGGTCGCCATCCCTGACGGCGCGCGTGCGAATGCCGGCGACGTCGGAACCGGCGGCCGCCTCGGTCACGCCGATCGCGCATACCTTCCTGCCGGCGATCATGTCCGGCAGGAATCGGGCCTTCTGATCCGGAGTGCCGACCCGGGTCAGGTGGCTGGCCGACATGTCTGTGTGAACCGTAACGGAGGCGGTGAATCCGCCGAAACCGGAGCGTGACAACTCCTCGCCGAAGACGACCGATGCGAGCGCGCCCATTCGGGTGCCGCCATATTCCTCCTCATGCTGCATGCCGAGCAGGCCCATCTCGCCAAGCTTGCGAAACATCTCGCGCGGAATCTTGCCCTCGCGCTCCCAGCCTTCGGCATTGGGGACGACCTCGTTCTCGACAAATCGCCGAACCTGCTGGCGCAGCATTTTCAGTTCCTCGCCGACAAAGGACGGGTCGGGAAGTCGAAAGTCGCCCTGAGCGGGTTGTTTCGCGGGACTCACATTCATGCTGGAACTCCTCCTTCCCCGGACCAGGACGACAAATTGCGATGCGAAGCGTCGCCTCGGCACATGCCCTTGCCGACGCACCATTGCACTGGCATGCGTCAAAGGCTAGAAAAAATGAACGGTCGTACGGATTATTATAGAGTTTCTGCCGGAGGAGGAATCGCCTTGGCAACCGAGGAAGTGCAGCTCATGCGAGATGGCGACGTTGCGGAGATCGTCATCAACCGCCCGCACAAGCGCAATGCATTGCGCGGTGAGAACTGGCTGGCGATGACGCGTCATCTGGAGGATGTGGCGAGGGGCGGGGCGCGGGCGCTGCTGATACGGGGCGAGGGCGGCGCCTTTTCGGCTGGCTACGATATCGGCGATCTCGATCCGGGTCGTGTCGATGCGCGGGCGATCATCGAAAACGAGGTGAACCCGGCGCTGCGCGCCCTGCGCGATCTGGCGATACCCACGGTAGCTGCCGTCACGGGGGATTGTGTCGGCGGCGGCTTCGCCATCGCCGCGGCTTGCGACATCGTCCTGGGGAGCGAGACTGCCCGATTCGGCTCTCCCTATGGCAGGATCGGCATCATGACCGATGGCGGGCTGCATGTGTTCCTCCGCGATCTGCTGGGCCATCAGCGCGCCGCTTACCTGATCTTCACCGGAAAACTGATCGGCGCGCAGGAAGCGCAGGCGCTCGGCTTGTGCTGCGAAGTCCATCCAGACGCGCAGATCCTTGCCAGGGCGCGCGAGCTTGCAGGACAACTGGCGGCGGGACCCACGCGGGCCATCGCGCTTTCGAAATCGATCCTTCGCAATGCCGGCACTGCCGACGAGGCGCTCGATCTCGAGGCCAGATACCAGGCGGAAGTCTTCGCGACCGAAGATGCCAGGGCCGGCATTTCGGCCTTCAAGCGCGGCGTGCGCCCTGTGTTCTCCGGTCGGTGAAGCCGCATGTCCGCTCATTCTCCGCCGGACCGCCGAGAATGGTTGACTGGTCAGCGCTTCGATATATATAGGATGACTGTCCGGTTTATTAATTTTCGGCGCTGATGGCCGCGCCGCAAGAGGAGGCTATACGCGATGGACGTCGCCTTGGAATCAGATTGGGACCGGCTGATCCAGCCCGGCATGGTGCATGGATCGCTCTATTTCGAAGACGCGATCTTCAGGGAGGAGTTGGAGAAGATCTGGTTCCGCACCTGGGTCTATATCGGTCACGAGAGCGAGGTGTCGCAGAACAATGATTTCGTCGCGAAATCGATCGGGCCGATGCCGGTCCTGCTGGTGCGCGACTCAAAGGGTGAGATACAGCTTCTCCTCAATCGCTGCCCGCATCGCGGCAATGCTGTCTGCGTGCAGGAAAGAGGCAATCGGCCACGCTTCACGTGCCCCTATCATTCCTGGACCTTCGCCAATGACGGCAGGCTGATCAATTACGCCTTCCCGGAAGGTTACGAGGGAACGGACAAGTCGAAGCTCGGCCTGTCCAAGGTCTCGCGCATGGCCAATTATCGGGGGTTCATTTTCGGCTCCATGGCGGCGGAAGGCCCGAGCCTGGAAGAACATCTCGGCGGCGCAAGGCGGGTGCTCGACCAGTTGTGCGACAACTCGCCGACGGGCGAAATCGAGATCACGGCCGGGTTCCTGCATCACAAGACCCGCGCCAACTGGAAGTTCATCTACGAGAACGAATGCGATGGATATCATCCGGCGTTCGTGCACTCGTCCATCTTCCAGGTCGCCGACAGCCGCATCACCGATCTTTACGGCGCAGACGCCGTCGCCGTCACGCGCAGCTTCGGCAAGGGACATACCGAGGTCGACCCCCGTCCGGAATTTCGCGCCCGCGATATGCCGATGAGCTGGTTCGGGACGAGCGCGGACAGACTGCCGGACTATGTGCGCCAGATGAACGAGGCCTATGGCGAGGACAGGGCGCGCCAGATCATGATCGATGGCGGTGATCTTCCCCAATCTGTTCATCGCCGAGATTCAGCTGTTCACCATCCAGCCGATCTCCGCAGTCGAGTCGGTCCAGCACGTGACGGCCCTGCAGTTCAAGGGCGCGCCGGACATCAACCGCAGACTGCGCCAGCAGACCATGGGATCGGTCGGGCCGGCGGGCTTCCTGCTGGCCGACGACACCGAGATGTATGAGCGCAACCAGCGGGGACTGGAGATCCGCGAACCGGAATATCTCTATCTCAAGCGCGGCGAGCATCGCGAGCGGCGGGACGACGACGGCTACCTCATCGGCCATTCGACCGATGACCTGCCTTCGCGCGAATTCTGGAAACACTATCGCTCCATGATGGAGGCGGACTGACCATGGCCATTGCGGAACAGGATATTGCGGGGCCCGAAATACTGAAGGAATGGGTGGGCGCCAGCAGGGAATACGACAAGCGTTTTGACCCGGACCTCTATCACGAGGTGACGCAGTTCATCTTTCGCGAGGCGCGCCTGCAGGACATCCACGACTACGATGCCTGGGAGGCGTTGTGGACCGATGACGGGCTCTACTGGGTGCCGGCCAACGGAACCGACACCGATCCCGAGAAGGAAATGTCGCTGATCTATGACAACCGCTCGCGGATCGCGCTGCGCATCCGGCAGTTGAAGACGGGGCGTCGCCATTCCCAGACGCCGCCTTCCCAACTCGCCAGGGTCGTTTCCAATTTCGAGTTTCTCAAATCCGGCAGCGGCGACATCAAGGTCACCTGTACCGCGCAGATTTTCGAGACCAATCTGCGGGGCGACACGATGTGGGCCTCACGCAACGAGTACACGTTGCGGCGCGTGGAGGGGCAACTCAGGATGGCCTTCAAGAAGGTCGTCCTGATCAACAACAACAAGGCGATCTACACGCTATCCTTCC
>JAUIBM010000286.1 GCA_030428345.1 Alphaproteobacteria bacterium
TCGACCAGGGTCAGGGATTCCAGATAGAGTGACTTTATGTCGCCCTCAGCCGCCGGCTCGATGGCCTTGCCCACCATTCCATGTTGGTTTTTCATCGGTCTCGCCTCTTCTGTGTTCTGGTGGAGTTGTTTCCCTCCACTCTGGAAACAGAGACTAGTCGTTTCGTCTAAAATTCGACTTAAAGCAAAGGCTTAACGCGATGTTACCGGGTCGGCCGGCATTTCTCTAAAAGGCCTGAAAACCAAGGCTTGGCGCCGCTGGAGCACCGTTTTGCTTTACCCTTTGTTGTTCACGATACGAAGTGCGACGCGAAGGGCGCCATAGGCGACGAGACCGAAGATCAGGAAAGCGACTCGAAGGTCGGCGCGGCCGAAATCGTCCGAGAGGATGACGTGCATGGAAAATTCGATCGCGACGGCGGCGACCCAGAGCACAATTCCCCAGGCGTAGCCGCCCCAAAGGCCGAGAGCGGCGACCGGCAGCAGCACCGCCATGACCGAGGCGGCGAACCGCCAATGGTCCGACATGGTGTCGAACCGGAACTCGGCGCCTGCGCTGAACCCGGTAACACGCATCCAGTATTGCAGGGCTAGCGCGATCATCAGCATGGCGACGACGCGCTGAAACAGCAGGCAGGCCAGTTCGATCCGCCCCTGCTCCCGCCGTTTGGCCGCGATCACCATTGCCTCGTCGCCCTTCCCTCGTTCCCCGGCATCCGCCGCGGGCCAGCCATCGACCGGCCCGCCGCTCCTAAATTGTTCGCCGCTCGCTTACAAGCCGGCGCGTTGTTGCAGGCGATCCGGCCCGCGCTTGAAATCATCCCGGGTTCATGCCTTGCTCACCGCCGGGCGGGCTTGCCGTCCGCCTGCATGAAAGGGAGGCACACCATGGCTGCAAGCGTAGACGAAATCACATCGCGCCGACGAATGCGCCGCAATCGCCGCTTCGACTGGTCGCGCCGGCTGGTACGCGAAAACAGGGTCACGGTCGACGACCTGATCTGGCCGATCTTCCTGATAGAGGGAACGGATCGAACCGAACCGATTGACGCCATGCCCGGGGTCGAACGCCTCAGCGTCGACCGCGCCGTCGCTGCCGCCATCGAGGCGGCGGAGCTCGGCATTCCCGCGATCGCGACCTTTCCCTATATCCCGCTGGAAAAGCGCGACGCCTCCGGGTCGAATATCCTGCTGCCGGACAATCTCATCAACGCGGCCACACGCGCCATCAAGGAAGCGGTTCCCCATATCGGCGTCATCACCGATGTCGCGCTGGATCCCTTCACCAGCCACGGCCATGACGGGATCCTTGTCGACGGCATTATCGTGAACGACGCGACCGTCGAGCAGATCGCGAAGGCCGCCGTCCTGCAGGCGGAGGCCGGAGCCGACATCATCGCCCCTTCCGACATGATGGACGGGCGCATCGGCGCGATCCGCGAAGCGCTGGACGACGCCGGATACCAGGACGTCGCCATCATGTCCTATGCGACGAAATTCGCCTCCGCCTTCTACGGCCCCTACCGCGAAGCGGTGGGCACCCTGGGCCTGCTGCAGGGCGACAAGAACACCTATTACCTCGATCCGTCGAATTCGGACGAGGCGCTGCGCGAGACCGAACTCGATCTGGAGGAAGGCGCCGACATGGTGATGGTCAAGCCCGGCATGCCCTATCTCGACATCATCCGCCGGGTGAAGGACGCCTTCGCCATGCCGACCTTCGCCTATCAGGTTTCGGGAGAGTATTCGATATTGCTGGCGGGCGTGGAGAAGGGCCTGTTCGACGAGCGGCGCGCGGTGATGGAGTCGATGCTGGCCTTCAAGCGGGCCGGCTGCGACGGCGTCATGACCTATTTCGCGCCGAAGATCGCGCGCTGGCTGGCGCAGAATGGCTGAGGCGGCCGAGCCCGTGTCGCTCGCCATGCGACTGGTTGCCGAAGGACCGGGCGAGACCGGCGCGCCGGCGGCCGACAGGCTGCTTTCCGGCTCGCCCGTCTTCACCACATGGAATTGCGAGGAACGCGAGGACAGGCTGTTAGCAGGCATTTGGCAATCCACGCCCGGAAAGTGGCGCATCGTCTATGACGAATGGGAATATTTCCACGTCCTTTCCGGCGTGTCGGTCGTCACCGGCGACGATGGATCGCAATTCCGGCTCGTCGCTGGCGACAGCCTGGTCCTCAGGCCGGGCTTTTGCGGCACGTGGGAGGTGATCGAGACCACCCGCAAGCAATATGTGATCCTTCTCTAGCGCCGGAAGAAGGCGTCCAGCGGATCGACTGCGGGTGCATTTCGCCCGCAAGGCGAGCGCAGGCGTTGACGCATCCGGGCGCGCTTCCCACATACAAGGCCAAGGAGATTGGCATGACGAACTATTCCAACGACACGGATGCAATCGTGCGCGACGGCGGCTATGACGCCTTTGCGGGCCATCGGCTGGACGGGGTGCGGACGCGACGCGTGCTGGCCTTCCTGATCGATTATGCGCTGGTCGGAATATTCTGGCTGCTGGCGCTCATTCCGGTGTTCTTCCTGGGAATTCTGACGCTGGGCCTCGCATGGCTGCTCTATCCGGTGCTCGGGATCGTCATCGCCGTGCTCTATGTCGGCGCCACCATGGGCGGACCGAACCAGGCGACGTGGGGCATGGCGTTCTTTTCGCTGCGGATCGAGCGCGAGGACGGCTTTCCCGTCGACTTCATCACCGCCGTCGTGCATGCGGTGACGTTCTGGGTCGCCCACGCGGCTTTCGCGCCGCTGCTGCTGATTTCGCTGTTCAATTCGCGAAAGCAATTGGTGCAGGATCTGTTGCTGGGCACGGTCATCGTGCGCTCCGACCGGTGACGCACCGGCCCGGGCATGAATTCCCGGGCCCGCCTGTTTGGCTTTTTCCTCCGGCGCTGTAGATTGGCCCCTCGGGTGGGGTGCAAGGGGAATCATGGCGGCGCTTTCTCATCTCGCAGGCATGCCCGACAGCTTTGCGATGTGGGCGACCTTCGTCCTGATCGCCGCCACGATAACCATCTATGCCCTCGAACGCTTTCCGATCGAAGGCGTCGCGCTGGGATCGCTTTGCGCCTTCCTGCTGCTCTTCGCACATGAGCAACCGGGCTCCGGGCTTTCTCCCGGCGAACTGGTCGCAGGTTTCGCCAATCCGGCCCTCATCGCCGTCCTGGCGCTGATCGTCATGGGCCAGGCGCTGTTCAACACCGACGCGCTCGATGCGCCGTCGCGCTGGCTTGCCAATATCGGCGGGCGCGGTACGACCCGCACGCTCGCCGTGCTGTTGATATCGGCGGGTATCGCTTCGGCGCTGATCAACAATACGCCCGTCGTGGTGATGTTCATCCCGATCCTGACGACCATCGCCAAGCAGAAGGGATTTGTCGCGGCGCGCGGGTTGATGCCACTCTCCTTCATCGCGCTGCTGGGAGGGATGACAACCCTGATCGGCTCGTCGACCAATCTCCTGTCGGCGGGAATCGCAGCCGAGGCCGGCGTGAACATCGGCATGTTCGATTTCGCCGTTCCCGGAGCGATCGTCGCCGGCGTGGGCGCAATCTATGTGATCTTCGTACTGCCGCGCTTCCTGCACAAGCGCGAAGGGCTGGTCGAGGAAATCACGGTTCACGACGGGCGGCAGTTCATCTCCCAGATCACGGTCATGCCGGGACACCGGCTGGAGGGCGCGCGCCCGGCCGGCGGACTGTTTCGCGAACTCAAGGACATGACGGTGCGGGTGATCCTGCGCAACGATACGCCGATCCTGCCGCCCTTCGAGAACACCGAATTGCGAGCTGGCGACGCGCTTATCGTGGCGGTAACGCGTCGCACGCTGGAGCGGGCGCTGGCGACCGGTTCGGCCCAGTTGCCGGCCGCCGGCGATGAGGAACCGGAATTCGACGGGCGGCTGGAGCGCGACTTCACCGTCGCCGAGGCGGTAATTCCGCCGGGCTCGCGCTATGCCGCGCGCACGATCAACGGCTCGGGCATCCGCGCCCAGGAGGGCGTCGTCGTGATCGGCGTGCAGCGCAAGAGCCACATGCAGCGCACGGGCCTCGACAAGATCCGGCTGGAGCCGGGCGACACGATCCTGGTGGGCGGGGGACCGGAGTCGGTGTCGCGGCTGCGCGCCTCGCGCGACCTGCTGCTGCTGGAGTGGTCGGCGGCGACCGTGCCGGCGCGCCGCAATGCGCCCCGCGCGCTGGCGATCTTCGCCGTAACCGTTGCGATCGCCTCCTCGGAGGCCCTGCCGGTCGTCGTGGCCGCGGTTCTCGGCGCTTTCGCCATGGTGGCGGCGGGCTGCCTCAACCTGCGCCAGGCCAGCCGTGCCTTCGATTCGCAGATCTTCATGATGGTCGGCGCGGCCCTGGCCGGCGCCAGCGCGCTGGAGCATACCGGCGGCGCCCAGTTCATCGCCCGCAGCGCGCTGGAGGCGCTTTCCGGCCAATCCCCGGCGGTGATCCTGTCGGCGTTCTTCCTCGTGCTCGCGATCCTGACAAACATCATTTCCAACAACGCCGTGGCGGTGCTGTTCACGCCGGTGGCGATCTCGCTGGCGCAGAAACTGGGGCTGCCGCCGGAACCCTTCGTTGTCGCGGTGATTTTCGCCGCAAGTTGCTCCTTCGCCACGCCTGTCGGATACCAGACAAATCTGCTTGTCATGGGGCCCGGCCACTACCGGTTTCGTGATTTCCTGCTTGCCGGAACGCCGCTTGTTTTCCTCATTTGGGTCACTTACTCATTTGTGGCACCCTGGTATTACAGCCTATGACCCGTCATTCACTCGATACGCCCCAGTTCTATCTGACCGCACCTGCCGCCTGTCCGTATCTGGAGGGCCGCAAGGAACGGAAGGTCTTTACCCATCTGGTCGGCGAGAAGGCGGACGAAATCAACGACATGCTGACCCAGGGCGGCTTCCGCCGCTCGCAGAACATCGCCTATCGCCCGGCCTGCGAGGATTGCAGGGCCTGCGTCTCGGTGCGCATCGCGGTCGATTCGTTCCGATGGACCCGATCCTTCAAGCGCAT
>JAUIBM010000287.1 GCA_030428345.1 Alphaproteobacteria bacterium
CGGTCGGCTATCGCATTCCGCTGGGGGCGCTGCCCTTCGTGCCGCCCTCGCAATACCCCTATATCCATCAGGCCGATCCCGGAGAGCCCCGCGGCGATTTGCCGGTATTCGAGCCGGCGGAACCTGAAGGCGCGCCGACCGGCGACGGGCGGGTGCAGCCGGTCGCGCATTTCACCGAAGCGAGCGCCAGCCAGGAACGCGTCGAGCAGGTTCTCGACGATCTTTCAGGCTCTGTGCGGACCGCGATGGCGGTGGAGCCGCGCGAGGGCAGGCTGTGCGTGTTCATGCCGCCGGTGGAGCGCATCGAGGATTATCTGGAGCTGGTTGCCGCGACAGAAGCGGCCGCCGCCAAGCTGGGCATGCCGGTTCACATCGAAGGCTACGCCCCGCCGCACGATCCGCGCATGAACGTCATTCGCGTCGCCCCCGATCCCGGCGTGATCGAGGTCAACATCCATCCCGCCTCAGACTGGGCCGAATGCGTGGCGACGACCGAGGCTGTGTATGAGGAGGCCCGGCTTTCGCGGCTCGGCGCCGACAAGTTCATGATCGACGGTCGCCATACGGGCACAGGCGGCGGCAATCACGTCGTCGTCGGCGGCGCCACGCCGCATGACAGCCCGTTCCTGCGCCGGCCCGACCTCTTGCGCAGCCTCGTGCTGACCTGGCTGCGTCATCCCAGCCTCTCCTATCTCTTCGCCGGGCTGTTCATCGGGCCGACAAGCCAGGCGCCGCGCGCCGACGAGGCGCGCCATGACGGCCTGTACGAACTGGAAATTGCGCTGTCGCAGATCCCCGATCCGGGCGAGGGGCTTGCGCCGCCGCCCTGGCTGCTGGACCGCCTGTTGCGCAACCTGCTGGTCGACGTGACCGGCAATACCCACCGCGCGGAAATCTGCATCGACAAGATGTTCTCGCCGGACGGGCCGACGGGCCGTCTGGGGCTGATCGAATTTCGCGGCTTCGAGATGCCGCCGCATCCGCGCATGAGCCTTGCCCAGCAGGTGCTGATCCGCGCGCTGATCGCCCGCCTGTGGAACGCGCCGGTGAAGGGCAGGCCGGTGCGCTGGGGAACGCGGCTGCACGATCGCTTTATGCTGCCGCACTTCCTCTGGGAGGATTTCCTGGAGGTTCTGGCCGACCTAGGCGACCACGGCTTCGTTCTGAAGCCCGAATGGTTCGAGGCCCAGGCCGAGTTCCGCTTCCCGTTCTGCGGCGAGGTCGCCTATGAGGGCGCGCATCTGGAAATTCGGCAGGCGCTGGAGCCGTGGCATGTTCTGGGCGAGACCGGCGCGATCGGCGGAACCGTGCGCTACACCGATTCCTCGACCGAGCGCCTGCAGGTCAAGCTCTCGGCCGCCGAGCCGGGCCGGTACGCCGTGACCTGCAACCGCCGCCGCCTGCCGCTGACCGAGACCGGGCAGGGCGGGGTTTCGGTCGCCGCGGTGCGGTACAAGGCCTGGCAGCCGGCGCAGGCGCTGCACCCGGTGCTTCCGGTCGACGCGCCATTGACGTTCGACATCTTCGACACCTGGTCCGGCCGGGCATTGGGCGGCTGCGTCTATCATGTCGCCCATCCGGGTGGGCGCAGCTACGACACCTTTCCGGTCAACGGCAACGAAGCCGAGGCGCGCCGCCTTGCCCGCTTCGAGCCGCATGGCCACACGCCGGGCGGATATGTGGCGGCGCAGGAAACGCCGCATCCCGAATTCCCGTTCACCTTGGATTTGCGCCGAACGGCCGGAATCTGACCATGCCGACAAGTTCCGTTCTTTCCGAGGAAGGTTCGGGGGCAGGCGTCGCCCAATACGCCCCCTTGCCGGGCGTTCCGGACGAACTGCTCGACGCATGCGGAAACACGCGCCCGGCATGGGCGCAGTTCGTCCGCCACTTCCACGCCCTGTCCCGTGAGGACGTCGCGCGCCGCTTCGAGCGCGGCGATCAATATCTGCGCGATGCGGGGGTGTTCTTTCGCCAATACGGGGAAGCGGACGCGGCCGACCGCGATTGGCCGCTCTCGCATGTGCCTGTCATCATTGGCGAGACGGAGTGGAACGACATCGCCCAGGCGCTGACGCATCGCGCCGACCTGCTCGAGGCGGTGGTCGCCGACCTATACGGCCCGGCGCGGCTGGTCGCGGACGGGCATATCCCCGCGCCGCTGGTGGCGATGAACCCGGAATGGCTGCGGCCGGTCGTCGGCCAGAAGCCGGCATCGGGACATTATCTGCATTTCGTCGCCTTCGAGATCGGCCGCGGTCCGGACGGCGGCTGGTGGGTGCTGGGCGACCGGACGCAAGCGCCCTCCGGCGCCGGCTTCGCGCTGGAAAACCGGGTGGCGACGGCGCGGGTATTTTCCGACCTTTATGGCGAAGCCAATGTCCACCGGCTCGCAGGCTTCTTTCGCGGCTTCCGCGACGCGCTGCATGGCCTGCGCACGGACAATGGCAGCCGCGTCGCGATCCTGACGCCGGGCATTCACAACGACACCTATTTCGAGCATGCCTATATCGCCCGCTATCTTGGAATTCCGCTTCTGCAGGGCGAGGACCTGACCGTCGCAAACGGACGGGTCATGGTGCGCACGGTCGCCGGATTGCAGCCGATCTCCGTGCTCTGGCGCCGGCTGGACGCCAGCTACGCCGATCCGCTGGAACTCGACGAACGCTCGCGCCTGGGCACGCCCGGCCTGGTCGGCGTCCAGCGCGAGGGCAATCTGACCATGGTCAATGCGCTCGGCTCGGGTGTACTTGAAACGCGGGCGCTGCTGGCCTTCCTGCCGCGCATCAGCGAGGTGCTGACCGGCGAAAGGCTGAAAATGCCGAACATCGCCACCTGGTGGTGCGGCCAGCAGGTCGAGCGCGATTATGTGCGCCGGCACGCAGAGCGCATGATGATCGGACCGGCGCTTTCGACGCGCCCGCCCTTCGAGCCCGACGGGGAAACCATTCCGGCCGAGGCGATGGATCCGGGCCTTCTTGAGCGCGAGGGTTCGATGCTGGTCGGGCAGGAGACGGTGTCGCTTTCGACGACGCCGGCCTTTGTCGACGGAAAGCTGGTTCCGCGGCCGATGACGATCCGCGTCTTCCTGGCGCGCACGCAGAAGGGCTGGACGGTGATGCCGGGCGGCTATGCCCGCATCGGGCGCAGCGACGATCCGGCCGCGATCGCCATGCAGCGCGGCGGTTCGGTGGCCGATGTCTGGGTGGTGAGCGACAAGCCGGTCGCCCCGGACACCATGTTGCCGGGGCCGAGCGAGCCCTATCTGCGAACCCAGCTTGGCGTGCTGCCGAGCAGGGCGGCCGACAACCTGTTCTGGCTGGGTCGCTATGTCGAGCGCGCCGAAGTGATCATGCGCCTGTTGCGGGCGTATCATCTGCGGCTGGCCGAGACGGGTTCGGTGGAGAACGACCTGATCGCGCATATCGGCGAGCGGATGGATCAGATCGACGTCGACCCCGGGGGGACGATTCCGGCGGGCCTGATCCGCACCGTCTCCGCGTCGATCGTCAGCGCCGGCCATGTCCGGGACCGCTTCTCGATCGACGGGTGGATGGCGCTGGCCGATCTGGCCAAGACCGCCCGGCGCATGACCGCGACGGTGACGCCCGGCGACGACTGCGCCCGCGCGATGGGCGTGCTCCTGCGCAAGATCACCGGCTTCACCGGCCTGGTGCATGAGAACATGTATCGCTTTTCCGGTTGGCGGTTCCTCTCGATCGGGCGGGCGCTGGAGCGCTCGATCGCCATGGCGGCGACGCTGGCGCATTTCACCTCGCCGGACGCGCCTGAAGGATCGCTCGATCTGGCGGTGGAGCTTGGCGACAGCGTGATGAGCCATCGCCGGCGCTACGCCGTGTCGACCAATCGCAGCACGGTGCTCGATCTCCTTGCGCTGGACGCGATGAATCCGCGCTCGATCCTCTATCAGCTGGGCGAGATCAAGGATCAGGGCGCGCTGCTGCCCGGAGCCGTGGTGCAGGGACAGATGTCGCCGCTCTCGCGCGAATTGCTGCGCGTGCATACGGGTCTTGCCATCCGGCTGCCGGAAGAGCTGGACGCCGAAGCGCTGCAGACGCTTGTCGAGGATTTGGCCGGGCTCTCGGACCTGATGTCCGAGACCTATCTGAGGTGAGCGGTGCTTTACGACATTTCGACCACGATCTCCTACGAGTACGAGCGCGCCGCCAGCGCCGGGCGTCATCTGCTGCGCTTGTCGCCGGCCAACATGCTGCCCGACACGCAGCGGATCATCACCACGCGCCTGTCCATGACGCCCGAACCGGACGAGCGCATCGAACACGCCGATTTCTTCGGCAATTGGGCGGTTGAGGCTGCTTATCGCCAGGCGCAGGAGGGCGTGGAGTTCCGGCTGCAGGCAAGGGTCCTGCGCATGGCGAGCGAGGTCGGCCTCGACATTTCGCCATCGGTGGGCGAGCTGCGCCAGGAGATCGCCGATTTTCGATCCCTGCGAAGCGACGCGCCGCATCACTTCCTGGGGGCGTCGCCCCGCGTCGCGCCGACCGCGGAAATGACGGCCTATGCCCGCAAGCATGTCAGCGAGGCGATGAGCGTTCGCAACGCCGTCTGTGCGCTCAACACGGCGCTGAACGCCGACATGGAATTCGATCCGGAAGCGACTACCGTCGATACATCCGCGCCGGACGCCTTCGCCAAGCGGCGCGGCGTTTGCCAGGATTTCAGCCACATCATGATCGCCTGCCTGCGCGGCGTCGGGGTGCCGGCCGGCTATGTCAGCGGTTTCCTGCGCACGATTCCACCCCCCGGCAAGGCGCGGCTGGAAGGCGCCGACGCGATGCATGCCTGGGTGATGGCGTGGTGCGGCGCGGAGACGGGTTGGCTGGAGATAGACCCCACCAACGCCGTCATCGTCGGCGCCGACCATATCGTGGTGGCGCGCGGTCGCGACTATTCCGATGTCGCGCCGGTCAAGGGCGTCTTCCGCACCTCGGGCGACCAGTCCAGCAAGCATTCGGTCGATGTGGTGCCGCTGGAACAGGACT
>JAUIBM010000288.1 GCA_030428345.1 Alphaproteobacteria bacterium
CCATCAGCCGCGCCTCGTCGACATCGAATTGTCGGCCGCGATGGTGAAGGCCGTGCGCGAGGCGGTGGGCACGCGCGCCGACATCCTGTTCGGCACGCATGGCCAGTTCACCGCCTCCGGCGCGCTGCGCATGGCGCGGGCGCTGGAGCCCTACGACCCGCTCTGGTTCGAAGAGCCGGTCCCGCCGGACATGCCGGAGGTCCAGGCGCAGGTGGCGCGCCAGACCTCCATTCCCATTGCATCGGGCGAAAGGCTTACGACCAAGTATGAGTTCGCGCGGCTGATCGAGTCGGGCGCAGCAGCCATCATCCAGCCCGATCTCGGACGCTCGGGCGGCATTCTGGAATCCAAGAAGATCGCCGCCATCGCCGAGGCGCATCACGTGCTGGTCGCCCCGCATTGCTATTGCGGCCCGATCGTCGCCGCCGCCAATATCCAGCTCGCCGCCAGCCTGCCGAACTTCCTGATCCTGGAGGCGATCAAGACCTTCGACGGGTTTCATGAAACGCTTCTGGAACGGAAGATCGCCTGGGAGGCGGGCGATGTCATCGTTTCCGATGAGCCCGGCCTCGGCGTCGTGCTGAACGAGGCGGTCTGCGAAGCCCATCCCTGGAGCGCTGGCCCGCTGCATCTGGAGATGACCCGCGAGCCGGTGCGCTGAGACGGGCCGGCGGTCTTGAAACTCGAATCCTGAACAACCCCAAGTTCACGACATTGCCGCATTCCACCGGAAGTTTCGACGCAGGCATCGCTTCCGGTGCTGGAACGGAGAGGCATTTCGATGCAGCGAGCCCGCCTATTCCATCTGCTTGCGGCGTCAGTGCTCGCGCTTGCCGGCCCGTGCCAAACACAGGCACAGGATGCCGAGCTTCCGGAATGGGTGACGCCTGCAAGCACGGTGCTTGGTTGCGAAACGCTGGTCGTAGCTGACGTCGAATGGTCAGAGGACCGCGCCGCAGACGATGGCGAGGTACGGATAGTCACTTTCGACAAGGCAGACTGCAGCCGGAAAATCCGGCCGCTGACATGGCGCACGATTTCTGAAGGAATTCAACGTGACGGCATATTCGCCGACATGATCAAGCCGTCCGATGATCCGGAAACGGCACGAGCCAAGGAGTTGTCTTTAGGAGAACAACTCCCCGTCTCACGCAGTTCGAAATACTGGGCGATGATCGAGCCGCTGGTTGCGTTCTGCGACGCGCTTGGCGACGCGCCAGCCGGTTTTCGCCGAACCTGCAATTTCGGCGCTCATGGCGACGACGCGAGCGCGCCTACAAAGGCAATGTTGGTGAATTCACTGCGTTCGACCGAACCGAACCTCGATTGCCAGCCTGATCCGCTGGAGTTCAGGCGTGTACCGCCAGCCTTCAAGGCGCTGTTTGCGCCTGGCGAGACAGTCAAGCCTTTCCCGACGATTGTATCGGACTTGCAACGCGATGGTTTCGACTGCGTCAAGACCGCCAACGAGGAAACGTGCTCGAAAAACTATTTTCAAGTTGTTCAGCGCGGAATGAGCGACAATCTCAAAGAAGCACTTGGCGATAGGGCCGATAGTTTTCCTTTCCCGGACACGACAATTCTTGTTGGTTTGATGGATATCGCCGATCTGGCAGTTTCCGAAGATACGCAGTCAAGGCAATCCGCCTTGGGAAACGAACTGAAGCGAAATGGGATTTGTCTCGGGCCTTGCGCCGCACTTGGTTATTGCCCTGGGCAACACTTTCAGGAATTCATGCATTTGAACGACATGATTTGGCTGATCGACTGAGCCCTCCCCGGCCAACCGCTGCTTGGAAAACGCGCAACCACATGCGTCGCCGACGGCCCTAATCCGATAGTCTGCGTCGCTTTTCCGGCTTTCGCCGGACGGCGCGTCATGGTCAATTCCCCGCCGTTCACAGGAGATTGCCCATGCCGCTAGCCATCAATCGCGAGGTCTTCGTCACCTGCGCCGTCACCGGATCAGGCGCGACGCAGGATCGCTCGCCGCACGTTCCGCGTTCGCCCGAACAGATCGCGAATTCCGCCATCGACGCGGCGAAGGCTGGCGCGGCGATCGTCCATTGCCATGTTCGCGACCCGGAGACGGGCGCGCCGTCGCGCGATCCGGCGCTTTATCGCGAACTGACCGAGCGCATCCGCGACGCGCAGACCGACGTGGTCCTGAACCTCACCGCCGGCATGGGCGGCGACATGGTGTTCGGCTCGACGGAAAGCCCCCTGCCCCTCAATCCGAAGGGAACCGACATGGCCGGCGCTTCCGAGCGCATGCGCCATGTCGCGCAGTGCCTGCCGGAAATCTGCACCCTCGATTGCGGCACCATGAATTTTGCCGAGGCCGACTATGTGATGACCAACACGCCCGGCATGCTGCGCGCCATGGGCGGCATGATGACCGAACTCGGGGTCAAGCCGGAGATCGAGGCCTTCGACACCGGGCATTTGTGGTTCGCCAGACAGCTTGTCGAGGAAGGCACGCTTGCCCCCAATGCGCTGGTGCAATTGTGCATGGGCGTTCCCTGGGGCGCGCCGGACGATCTCAACACCTTCATGGCCATGGTCAACAACGTGCCGGCGGACTGGAACTGGTCGGCCTTCGCGCTCGGCCGCAACCAGATGCCGTTCGTGGCGGCAGCCGTGCTCGCCGGCGGCAATGTGCGCGTCGGGCTGGAAGACAATCTTTGGCTCGGCAAGGGCCAGCTCGCGACCAATGCGCAACTGGTCGAGCGCGCCGTGACGATCATCGAGAATCTCGGCTCGCGCGTGATCGGGCCGCAGGAAGTGCGTGAGAAGCTGCGGCTGACCAAGAGGGCGCCGAAATGAATGTGAGCAAGGCAGCCGTCATCGGCGGAGGCGTCATCGGCGCGGGCTGGGTCGCCCGGCTGATCGAGAATTCGATCCCCGTCGCGATCTACGATCCCGACCCGGAGGCCGCGCGCAAGATGCAGGCCGTGCTCGACAATGCCGAGCGGGCGAACGCCAGGCTGACCATGGCCCCGCGCGCCAGCAAGGGTCCGGTGACCTTCGCCGGCTCGATCGCCGATGCGGTCGCCGGCGCGGACTGGATTGTCGAGGCGGTGCCGGAGCAATTGCCGCTCAAGCAGCGTGTCTATGGCGAGATCGAGAAGGCGGCGTCGAAGGATGCCATCATCGCCTCCTCCACCTCGGGCATCTTGCCGAGCGATTTGCAGCAGGACATGGCGCATCCGGGAAGGCTGCTCGTCGCCCACCCCTTCAACCCGGTCTACCTTGTCCCGGCCGTGGAAGTCGTCGCCGGCAAGCAGACCGCGCGCGACAGCGTTGAGGCGGCGATGGCCTTCCTCGCCACGCTCGGCATGAAACCGGTCGAGGTGCGCAAGGAGATCGAGGCCTTCGTCGCCGACCGGCTTCTGGAGGCGATGTGGCGCGAATCGCTGTGGCTGGTGAAGGACGGCGTGTGCACCACCCAGGAACTCGACGACATCGTGCGCTACGGCTTCGGCCTGCGCATGGCGCAGATGGGCCAGTTCGAGACCTATCGCGTGGCCGGCGGCGAAGCCGGGATGCGGCACTTCATGGCTCAGTTCGGCCCCTGCCTCTCCTGGCCCTGGACCCGGCTGACCGACGTGCCTGAATTCAACGACGAACTGGTCGATCTCATCGCGGCGCAATCCGACGCCCAGTCCGGACAGCATTCGATCCGCGAACTGGAGCGCATCCGCGACGACAATCTGGTCGCCATCCTGCAGGCGCTGAAGCTCAACGACTGGGGCGCGGGGCAGACGCTCGCGGCCTATGAGAAGAAGCTGTTCGACGCCGGCACGGGACAGGAGGCCGAGCCGGACCTGTCGCAGCCGATCGTCACCTTGCGGCGGGCCGTTCCCGCCGACTGGACCGACTACAACAACCACATGAACGAGGCGCGCTACCTGCAGGCTTTCGCCGATGCCGGAGACGCCCTGCTACGCATGGTCGGGGTCAATGCCGACTATGTCGCCAGCACCGGATCCTATTTCACCGTGGAGACCCATATCCGCCACCTGGCCGAGGTGCGCGCCCTGGAGCCGATCTTCGCCACCACCCAGATTCTGGAGGCGAAGGGCAAGCGGCTGCATGTCTTCCACCGCCTCTATCACGAAAACGGCACGCTTCTGGCGACGGGCGAGCAAATGTATCTGCATGTCGACTTGAAAACCCGCTCGGCAAGCGAGCCGGCGGAGCAAGTAACTGAAGCAATTGCAAAAATCGCAATTTCCCACGCCAACCTTCCAAGGCCGGACGGCGCCGGACGCGCCGTGGGTCAGCCACGATAGGTCGCTTTCGGGCTTGCAGGGGTCGATTCTTTGCTCCCATTATCCTACTGACAAGAACAGTCACTAGACTGTCGAGGGGACGCTCCGACCGGAGCGAACGCAATTCACGAATAAACGGGAGATTCTGCATGAGCAGCGAACTGGAATATCTCAGCCTTCACGTGGCCGCAGGACGCTTGAGCCGTCGCGACTTTCTTGGCCGGGCGTCTGCGCTGGGCGTCGGCGTGATTGCCGCCAATTCCATGCTGGTCAAGGCGGCCCATGCCGCGGGTCCCATCCGGGGCGGCATCATCAAGGCCGGCCTGCAGGGCGGGGAATCCACCAATTCGCTGGATCCGGCGCTGAACCTCAGCCAGGTGATGTTCAATTTCTGCAAGCAGTGGGGTGAATTCCTGTTCCGCCTCAAGGCCGATGGCGGGTTGACGAACCTGCTTTGCGAGGAGATCGGCTCCACGCCGGACGCCACGACCTGGACGATGAAGATCCGCAAGGGCGTCGAATTCCATAACGGCAAGACCGTGACCGCCGAGGACGTTCTGGCGACGCTTGAGCGCCATGCCGACGAAAAGTCTAAATCCGGCGCGCTCGGCATTCTCAAGGGCATCGACACGATGAAGGCCAGCGGCGACGAGGTGATCGTCACGCTCAAGAACGCCAATGCCGACTTCCCCTACCTGATGGCGGACTACCATCTGGTGATCCAGCCCA
>JAUIBM010000289.1 GCA_030428345.1 Alphaproteobacteria bacterium
CGCCTGGCGACATCGGCAACCCGTTCGGCGCTTCTGGACAATTTCGACATTCAAACCTCCTCTTCGCGGATCATGCCGGGTTATGGCAGGCAAATCGGTCGGCGCGCAATCGGGCACAACAGCGAAAACAGGCGCAATTTGTCGCCGACGACCCGACAACCCCCGGTTTATGAGCGTGCCCAAGCTGGTCGTTTGCGATGCAGTTGTTACAATCGGCCGGCAAAAAGGAGCCCCGGCATTGGAATCGATCCCAAAAGACATCACCGACCTTGGCTCCATCGCGGGGGTCGCGATGGTGGCCGTATTGCTCGGCATCGTCTTCGTGCGGCTGCGCCAGCCGCCAATTGTCGGATACATCCTGGCCGGCATCCTGCTGGGACCGACCGGCCTGGGACTGGTCCACCAATCGCACTCGATCGAATTGCTGGCCGAACTGGGCGTGCTGCTGCTGCTGTTCCTGATCGGGATGGAGATTTCGATCCGCGCCTTCGTGCGGGTTCTGGCGCCTGCGCTGCTGGTGGCGGGCGGGCAATTGCTCGCCGGGCTGACGATTTCGGCGCTGTTCGGCCTCATTCTCGGCTGGAGCCTGCCGCAGATCGTGCTCCTCGGTTTCATCGTTGCGGTTTCCTCGACGGCAGTGGCGATCAAGATCCTGGAGGAAATCGACGAATTACGCACTGCGACAGGGCGAATCGCCATCGGCGTACTGATCGCACAGGACATTGCGATCGCGCCCATGCTGATCATTGCGGAAGGTTTCGGCGGCAATGGCAGTTTCTCGATCTGGACCATCGTGACGATCGTGGGATCGGTCGCGCTGATCGGCGCGCTGATCTGGTATCTCAATACGCCGGGAAAGCTTCGCCTGCCCTTCACCGCGCAATTGACCGGCAAGCCCGACATGATCGCGCTGGGTGCGCTCGCGCTGTGCTTTTCGGCGGCGACGCTTTCGGGCCTGTTCGGCCTGTCCCCGGTCTATGGCGCATTCATCGCCGGGTTGATCGTGGCCAACTCGACGCTTCGCCAGGAGGCGATCGAGCTCACTTTCCCGGTACAGTCGATCCTCGTCTTCGTCTTCTTCCTGTCGGTCGGCCTGCTGATCGATCTCAACTACATCCTGCAGAACTGGGCCACGGTCTTCGCATTCGTCATCCTGACCGTCGCGGCCAAGACGGTGCTGAACATCACGCTGGTGCGCGCCTGCCGCATGGATTGGCAGGTGGCGTTTCCCGCCGGACTGGCAATGGCGCAAATCGGGGAGTTCTCGTTCCTGCTGGCGGCGGTCGGCATACGCAATGGTGCGCTCGACTATGACGCCTATCGTCTGGCTCTGGCGGTCATCGCCATGACTCTGGTGTTTTCGCGCCGGTTCCACGAGGTTACGGCCAAGGGCCTGACCGGCTTCCGCGAGGCTCTGGCCCTGACCTACGAGCCCGAGCTGCACGAATGGGAGCGCGGCTTAAACACGCTTGCGCGCATGCGCTACCGGGTGCGGGTCTACCGGCGCGCGGCAATGATGGCCTGGCATCGCAGGAGCCGAAAAGCGAGCGAGCAGGCCGAGGCGGCGGCGAACGCCGCAGACCCGGACTCCACGCCGATGCTCGCCTTCGACCCGGCCTCCCCACCAGAACCGTCAACGGAGCCGAATGCCGAGGCGAGCGAAAAGGCCCATTAGGGGATTGACGGACTTCGATTAACTGATATGTTAATTAACATAATCGTTAATTGATGGATCCGATGATCGAGCTATCCACCACCTTTGCAGCGCTTGGCGACCCGGTTCGACTGGGGATCGTCGAACGCCTTCTGAACGAGGGCGAACTTAGCGCCGGCGTACTCCAGGAAGGATTGGCGATCTCGCCGCCGGCGGTCTCGCGACACCTGAAGGTTCTGCGCGGCGCGGGCGTGCTCGCCCAGCGGGTCGACGCCCAGCGCCGGCTTTATTCGGTTCGGCCCGAGGCCGTGCAGGCCATCGGGGCGTGGACGATGAGCCATCGCGAATTCTGGCAAGCCAGCCTGGACAGGCTGGAGGACGCACTTGAACGGGAGATGAAACTCAAATGAGCGAACTGCGGATGGAACGCGAGTTCAGGGCAGAACCCGAAATGGTGTTCGCCTTTGTCACCCGACCGGAAAACATTCTGAAATGGTGGGGTCCGGAGGGAATGAGCGTTACCGAACACCATCTCGATTTCACGACGCCGGGACCATGGTCATCGGTCATCGTTTCGGCGGAAGGGAACCGCTACAAGGTCACCGGCGAAGTGATCGACGTCGAGCCGCCCAAGTCTGTCGAACTGACCTGGGCCTGGCACGACGAGAGCGATGCTCGCGGACATGAGAGTCGCGTGCGTTTCCAGTTCAGCCCGCGTGCGGGCGGCGGAACGCTCCTTACCCTCGTGCATTCCGGCCTGGCCGACGAAGAAAGCGCCCGCAACCACGAGGGCGGCTGGACCTCGTCGCTGCGAAAGCTGGAGCGAATGGACGCCTGACACCCGCTGATTTTCAACCAGAGGAGAGAGCAACATGCCGAAATTCATCTTCGCATACCATGGCGGCAAGGCGCCGGATTCACCCGAGGAAGGCAAGCAGATCATGGCGGCCTGGGAAAACTGGATGTCCGGGCTCGGCGCCGCGATGATCGACGGCGGCGCCCCGGCGGGCAAGTCGCATACGGTCACGGCAGGCGGCGTTCGCACCGATGGCGGCGCAAACCCGATCTCCGGCTATTCCTTCGTGGAGGCGGACAGCCATGAGGCCGCCGTCGACATGGCCAAGGGCTGCCCCATCCTCGAAAATGGCAGCGTAGAGGTCGCCGAACTCCTGCCGATGTAGGCGATAATTCCGGATGAGCGGCGCCCGCCAGCCATGTGCACGCGGGCGCTGCCGCGCTATGCGAGCTTTTCGCGGAAGAACGCCACCGTGCGGCCCCACGCCAGATCGGCGGCAGGCTTGTCGTAGCGGGCGCTCGAAGTGTCGTTGTTGAAGGCATGGTTGACGCCCTCATAGACATGGATGGTGAAGTCCTTGCCGTTCTGCTCGAGGGCCGCCTTGTAGGCGTCGATGCCGGCATTGATGCGTTCGTCGAGCCCCGCATAATGCAACAGCAGCGACGCCTTGATGGCGGGCACCTGGGCCGGATCCGGCTGGCGACCGTAATAGGCGACGGCGGCGGACAGATCGGGCAACGCCACGGCGAGTTGGTTGGCCAGCCCCCCGCCCCAGCAGAAGCCCACCGCCCCGACCTTGCCGTTCGATCCGCCATGGCTGCGCAGGAACTCGACCGCGGCGACCGCATTGCCGCGCGTGCCGGCGCTGTCCAGTTCCCCGATCATGGAGCGTGCCTTGTCCTCGTCCTGCGGCGTGCCTCCGGCCGGCGAAAGGAAATCGACCGCCATTGCCATGAAGCCCTCCACGGCGAGACGGCGGGCAATGTCCTGAATGTGAGGATTGAGCCCGCGATTCTCGTGAATGACGAGGATCGAGGGCAATTGCGCCTCGCTGCCGGCAGGGCGTATCAGATAGCCCGAAACATCGCCGGTGGCGCCGTTGAAGCTGACGGTCTCGCTGGAAATCCGCTCATCGTCGGGCTCTATCATCGCGGCGGCAGCCTTGTTGGCCGAAAGCAAGGGCAAGATTACCGCTGCGGCCGCGCCCGATCCGGTCAGCGCGGTCAGCTTGCGCATCAGCGAGCGGCGGTCGAGCGTGAGATGGGTGTACTCGTCATAGGCATCAATCATCGCCTGGGTGACAGGCGGGGCATCCTTGCTGTGCTCGTTCATGGCGGCTCTCCCTTGGCCGGCGGCTCAATCCGCCTTCGGCATCTCAACTTCAAGGGAAAGTGGAACCCTGTCCGGGCAAGTCAAGAATGCGCCGCGCGGCGGTCAGCCGCCGAACTTGCCGCTCTTGGGGAATCCCTTCGGCGCCAGGCGGCCGGCGGAGGCGCGCTCGCCGATCCATTCGAGCAGTTCGCCCGCCGACCTGACAAAGACGCGGCCGGCGGAATCGGTCCATGACAAGCCGTCCGACATGGCGAAGGTGCGGGCGTCGCAGACGCCGCCATCCTTGTATTTCTGCAGGCGAACGCCCTTGCCGCGGGTCATTTCCGGCAATTGCGTCAGCGGGAATACCAGCAATTTGCGGTTCTCGCCGATGATCGCCACGTGGTCGTGGCCCTCGGCGAGGAAGCTGCACAGCACCGCCTCGGCCGGCAGGTCGACATTCATCACCTGCTTGCCCTTGCGGGTATTGGCGATCACATCGGCCTCCGCCACGACAAAGCCATTGCCGAGCGTGGAGGCCAGCAGCAGCTTGCGCCCCGGCTGGTGGCGGAAGGCGGCGACGATATCGGCGTCATTGTCCATGTCGACCATGACCCGGACCGGCTCGCCCGCGCCGCGCCCACCCGGCAGCTTCGAAGCCTCCAGCGTGAAGAACTTGCCGGCGGTGGTGAAGAGCAGCACCTTGTCGGTCGTCTCGGCGTGGAAGGCGGCCTTGAGGCGATCGCCCTCCTTGAAGGAGAGCGCGGAATAGTCGGCGATATGGCCTTTCAACGCACGGATCCAACCCTTTTGCGAAAGGACCACCGTTACCGGTTCCTTCTCGATCATGGCCTGCTGGATGTCGGAGAGGTCGAGGGCGGGCGCGTCTGCGAAACTCGTGCGGCGCTTGCCGAGCGGGGTTTCGGGGCCGAAGGTCTTGCGGATTTCGCCGATGTCGCGCGCCAGCACCTTCCATTGCAGCTTGTCGGAAGCAAGCAGCGCCTCGATCTGGTTCTTCTCGACGGAAAGGCTGTCATGCTCGGTGCGTATCTCGATTTCCTCGAGCTTCGCCAAGGCGCGCAAGCGCATGTTCAGGATCGCCTCGACCTGTACTTCCGTCAGGCTGAAGGTGCGGATCAGCACCTGCTTGGGCTCATCCTCGAAACGGATGATGCGGATCACCTCGTCGATGTTGAGGTAGGCGACCAGCAGGCCGGCCAGCACTTCCAACCGGCGCT
>JAUIBM010000290.1 GCA_030428345.1 Alphaproteobacteria bacterium
CCTCAACCGATGAAGGCGCCCGTCCTCACCATTCCCGAAGGTGAATTGTCCGAAGCGTTCATTCGCGCCGGCGGGCCCGGCGGGCAGAATGTCAACACGGTGTCGACGGCCGTCCAGTTGCGGTTCAACGTCGCCAACTCCCCCTCGCTCAGCGCCTATCAGAAGGAGCGGCTGGCGCGGATCGCCAGCCATCTGATGACGCTGGACGGCGAACTGATCATCGAGGCCTCGCGCTATCGCACCCAGACGCAGAACCGCGAGGACGCCCGCGCCAGGCTGGCGGCGATGATCGCGGAGGCGTCGCGGCCGCCGCCGCCCAAGCGCCGCAAGACCAAGCCGACCAAGGGGTCGGTGGAGCGCCGGCTGAAGGCGAAGGCTGGGCGCGGAACGGTCAAGAAGATGCGCCGCGACCCCTCGGGCGAGGATTGAACCGGCAGGTTGATTTTGTGCGTTCACGTGCCAGGTGACGGGAATGTGAGCCTGGAATGATTTGTCTGCGCCCTGGCGCGGCACTATTCCTGAAGTCGAACCGAAGCCGAGGAAAGCATATCGCCATGGTCTACCGTCCCGCCCGCCCGATACGCTCGAGCGAAATCACGCCGAAGCATTTGTGGCTCGACCGGCGCAGCCTGATGGCTGGCGCGGCGGCCGCTGCCGGGGCGACGCTGCTGCCGGCAGGCGCAATGGCGGCGGGCGAGCGCGCCAAACTGTCGACGACGCCCTCGAAATATTCGACCGATCTGAAGCCGACATCGCTCGAATCCGTCACCGGGTACAACAACTATTACGAATTCGGCACCGGCAAGGAAGATCCGGCGCAGAATGCCGGCACGCTGACCACCAGCCCCTGGACGGTGAAGATCGACGGCATGGTCGACAAGCCGGGCGATTACGCCCTGGAGGATATCGTTCCTGCGACCGTGGAGGAGCGCATCTATCGCTTCCGCTGCGTCGAGGCCTGGTCGATGGTCATTCCGTGGAACGGTTTCGAGCTTTCCTCGCTGCTGAACAAGGTCGGCGTGCAGTCGGGCGCGAAATTCGTCGCCTTCGAGACGCTGGTGCGGCCGGAGGAAATGCCTGGCCAGCGCGGCTTCTTCCAGCCGCTGAACTGGCCTTATGTCGAGGGCCTGCGCCTAGACGAAGCCATGCACCCCCTGACGATCCTGGCAAACGGCCTGTATGGCGAGGAACTGCCAAACCAGAACGGCGCGCCGTTGCGGCTGGTCGTGCCCTGGAAATACGGGTTCAAGTCGATCAAGTCGATCGTGCGAATCTCGCTCACCGACAAGCAGCCCGCCACGACCTGGAACATGGCCGGGCCGCGCGAATATGGCTTCTATTCCAACGTCAATCCGAAGGTCGACCACCCGCGATGGTCGCAAGCCGAGGAACGCGTGATCGGGGCGGGCCTGCTCGGCGGCACCCAGCCCACGCTGATGTTCAACGGCTATGAGGAAGAGGTGGCGTCGCTGTATGCAGGAATGGATCTGAAGGCCAATTACTGAGATGACGGCCCTTTCAAGCCTGACCGACCGGCTCAACGGCGCGCTCAAGCGCGTGCCGGTCCTGCCGCTCTATGCTGTCGCGCTCATTCCCGGCGTCTGGGCCTTCTGGCAGGCGTTGAACGGGACGATCGGCGCAGATCCCGTGCGCGCGCTCGAACACGCGCTCGGGCTTTATGCGCTGCAATTCATGATCGCCACCCTGGCCGTGACGCCGCTGCGCGAGCGCCTGGGCGTCAACTTGCTGCGCTTTCGCCGCATGCTCGGCCTGACCGCCTTCTACTATGCGCTGGCGCATCTGGGCGCATGGATGGCTTTCGACCGCAATTTCCACTGGATGGCCATCGTCGCCGATCTCACCAAGCGACCCTACATCATCGTCGGCATGATCGCCCTGCTCTTGATGGTTCCCCTGGCCGCGACCTCGTTTGACCGGGCGATTCGCGCCCTCGGGGCGGCCCGCTGGCGCAACCTGCATCGTCTCGGCTATCTCGCCGCGCTCGCCATGGCGCTGCATTATCTTTGGCTGGTGAAATCCTGGACCGGCGAGCCGCTGACCTATGCATTCATCGTGATCGCGCTTGTCGGCTATCGCTTTCTGCCGAAGGGGCGCAAGGGGCGGGGCGCGCGCTCGTCCGCCGCTCTAGGCAAGCCGGCGCGCCAGGGCACGCTCGGCGCTTGACGCGGGCCGGGCGTTTGCGGCCGCAAAGTTGCGAAAGCCCTTGCCTTCAGGCGCCCAAACGAGTCAATTCGCTGCATGAACGCAAAAACTCCCCCAGGTGGCGCAACCGGCCGCATCTCCGGCGCGGCTCCGCCCGGCGGTGCGCCGCTTCCCGGCCTGGGTAGCGGTCCGAGCGATCTGATCGCGCGTGTCATCAAGCTGGAACAGCAGGACGAAGCGGAGGCGGCGCTGGCCTTGTTGCAGCCGCGTCTGGCGAACGCGACTGTCGATCCGATCCTGGTGAAAGCCGCCTGCCGGTTGTTGCTGAAACTGGAGCGCCCTGGCGAAGCCCAGGCCCTGCTGAACGGTCTCAAGCCCGCGCAGGACGACGCGGAGCAATGGGCGCTTCGCGCGGCGGCGGCAGAGCGGGAAAACCGCCTCGACGAGGCAATGGACTATACCGCCCGCTACTGCGCGCTCGCGCCCATGGTGATTACCAATTCCAAGCGGCAGGATCTGCCGATCATCGGCATTCTCAGTTGCGGTCCGATAACCATTCCGCAGCCCTTCACGCCAAACAGGCTGCATTTTCGCGAGAACTTCATCAGTCAATATGCCCGCCGCAATCTCGGGCCGTTCCGGCTGTTGTCGCTGTTCGTTGAGGTCGAGACCGCCGCCAGGGCGCAGGAGATCGCACCCAAACCATCCCTGGTTCTCAACAGCATGGGCACAGGCGAGCTCTTCAGCGATCGAAAGTTCGCCGGGCAGGCCCGCAAGGCAATCCGCCGATGGGGTGTCGACGTGCTGAACCCGCCGGATATTGTCGCGCGGACCGCCCGCGACAAGCTTTCGCACGCACTCGCCGGCGAGCCCGAAATCCGTTTCCCGCGCACTGAGTATTTTGACTCGGAATCAGCGGCGGACGATGGTTTGGCGGACAGGCTGGAGCGTGATTTCGGCTTTCCGCTTATCATGCGCGCGCCTTTCGTCCACATGGGAGAACAGGCATTTCTCGCCCGCACAAGGCAGGAAGCCATCGAGATCGCCGGCAGGCTTGCTCCCGGTTTCTACGCCATCGAATTCATCGACAACCAGCCCCGCCCGGGCCTGCACCGGCGCATCAGGGCGGGCATCGTCGACGGCAAGATTCACCTGTTGCGCCTCGATTACGATGCGCAGTGGAACGTGCACGGCAATCGCCATTTGCCCGAACGGATCAGCTTCTACGAGCCGCGGCCCGAACTGATCGACGAGGAGAAGAAGGTGTGCGCCGATCCCCAGGGCGAGTTGGGCGAGCGCGTCATGTCCACGCTCGGCCGGGTCGCCGAGATCGTGAAGCTCGACTGGTTCGGCATCGACTTCGACATCGATGCCGACGGCCGCGTCATTGTATTCGAGGCCAATCCGGCCATGCTGCTGCTGACGTCGAGCAACGCCCAGATCCAGCGCCCGAAGGAGCCGGAGGTCGCGCTCATCGAGACCTTCAACGCCATGCTGACCCGCCGGATCGGCTGATCCGGCTTCAGGAGGCCGCGTTGGCCTGGGTCTCCGCCCGTATCGGCACCTCCGAAAGCCTGCGCAGCGCCGCCATCGTCCCGATCGCGGCTGAATCGAAAACCGGGATCCCGAGTTCGGCGCCAAGCGCCCCAGTGAGGCCGTGCCCGCCCAGATTGGTGCTCCAGATGAGGATGGCGTCGGGACCACTCGCCGCCA
Source organism: Alphaproteobacteria bacterium (assembly GCA_030428345.1). Classification (GTDB taxonomy): domain Bacteria; phylum Pseudomonadota; class Alphaproteobacteria; order Rhizobiales; family Rhizobiaceae; genus BOKV01. The sequence goes on from JAUIBM010000290.1 coordinate 3,877, forward strand.
GCGCGCTGCTGAGCCGCGCGATGTCTTCCGGGGAGACGATCGACGCCTCGAAATTGTCCCGGATGCCAAGGTCGCGCCGGGCCGTGATGGCAATGCCCTGCTGAGCGAAGGTCCTCTCGAGGTGCTCGCCCTCGCGCGGATCGCCCTGCTGCAGCAGGGCGATCTTGGTAAGGCCGAGGGCGGTGAGAAGGGCGGTCGTCTCCAGCGCCGTCGTCGTTGCCGGAATGCCGGTCCTTTCCTCGATCAGGGCGCAGAGTTCGCGATCCGGCTCGAACCCCAGCAGCGCGCCGCGCGTCGCATTCCACAGGATGATCCCGGGCCTGGCGTCGGCCAGCAGGTCCGCCGATTGCAGGAACGGCTCCAGATGATAGCCGTCGGCGGGATGCCCCTCATAGGGGACGCGGGCGAAGCACGCGTCGACGCCCGGAAAGTCCTCGAGGATCGATTTGGTGACGCGTTCGACGACGCGATTGGACGAGGGAAGGATGATGCCGAGGGCGGGAACCAGAATTGACATGAGAAATTACTGCTCCCGCACGATCAAGCTGCGCTCGGGCGACCACCGCGCGGTCCAGTGCTCGCCCGGCCGCGGCGCTTCGCCGATCGCGTCGACCGGCAGGGAGCAGACGAATTCGAGACCCGCCGCATCCAGCCAGACAGAAAGCGTCTGACCCTTGAAAACAGTCCTGAGCACCTTGCCGGAGACGGCGTTGCCTGCCTCCCCGGGCTCTGCCCCTTTCGACAGGCGGACGCTTTCGGGTCTCACGGCGAGAACGACCTCATCCCCGACCTTCAGCTCCGTCGGGACATGGCTGACAAAGGTCTGCCCGGTCGCGCCTTTCAGCACGGTTCCCCCGTCCCGCTTCTCCACAATGGTGGCGATCAAGAAATTCGACGTCCCGATGAAGTCGGCGACGAAATGCGATCTGGGGTGCTCATAGACTTCGCGGGCGGATGCGGCCTGCTCGATGCGGCCGGCGCGCATGACCGCGATCTGGTCGGAAAGCACCAGGGCTTCCTCCTGATCGTGGGTGACAAGGATCGTCGTGAGTCCGAGCTCGTTGCACAGCTGGCGCAATTCGATCTGCATCGCCTCGCGCAGCTTC
>JAUIBM010000291.1 GCA_030428345.1 Alphaproteobacteria bacterium
GACCGCGGCGATCGTCGGGTCGAAGAACTGTTCCATATGGGCGAGAAGCTGGATCGGCAGGGTTGAGACGCCTGGTCCGGTAAGAAAGATCGAGATCGAGACATCGTTGATGGAGGTGATGAAGGCAAGAATGAAGGCGGCGATGACACCAGCGCGGATATTGGGGAGGATCACGACGAAGAACGCCTTCCAGCGCGGGCACCCCAGCGAGACGGCGGCTTCCTCGATCGAGAAGTCGAACCCGTTGAGCGAGGCTCCGGTGACGCGGACGCAATAGGGCAGCACCAGCAGCGCGTGGCCGATCAGGAGGCTCGCCTCGATGGAAAATCCCAGGCCCGTGGCGATCGACTTCATCAGCGAGAATCCGAGCACGATCTCGGGCACCAGGATCGGCAGTACAAAGACATTGGGCAGGAATTTCGGAAGCTGGACGCGGTAGCGCGCCAGCGCATAGGCCGCGGGAACGCCGATCAGCAGCGACAGCGTGGTGCCGCCGGCGGCCAGCAGGAAGCTCGTCACCATTGTCCGGCGAAAGGCGGAGATCTGGAAGATGTTGTCGAACCAGCGCAGCGACAGCCCCTGCGGCGGAAAAGTCAGGAAGGTGGTGTCGGAAAGCGCCGTCCCGACGATGATGATCAGCGGACCAATCAGGAACAGGAAGGTCAGCACCGCGAGGGCGCCGAGCAGCGGATGGACCCGGCTCGTCATGCCGCCACCGGATTGAGCTTGCGCGCCAGGCGCGACATCGCCAGCACGGTCGCCAGCGTCACCACCACCATGACCGCCGCAATGGTGGACGCACCGACCCAGTCGAACGTCACCATGGCGCGCTGATAGAGGAAAGTGCCCATCATCATCTGCCGCTCGCCGCCGAGCAGTTGCGGCGTCGCATAGGACGTGAAGGAACCGGTGAAGACCAGCACCGACCCGACGATCAGGCCGGGCACGGCCATGGGAAGGATCACTTGCCGGAAGGTGGCGAGCGGCGTCGCCCCGAGGGAGGCGGCCGCATCGGAAAGATCCTGCGGAATGCCCTCAAGCACGCCCACCAGCGTCAGGATCATCAGCGGCGTGAACAGATAGACCATCGCAACGATCACCGCGCCTTCCGTGTACAGCATGGAGAACGGCTCCTGGATCAGCCCCAGCCCCAGAAGCGTCTTGTTGAGGATGCCGTTCTTGCCCAGGATCACCAGCCAGGCGAAGCTGCGAACCACCACGGAGGTGAGCAGCGGAAACACTGACGCGATGATCAGGATGCTCTTCAGGCGTCCGGGCGCACGCGCCACGACCCAAGCGGTGGCGAAACCGACGGCGACGGATATTGCCGTGGTCAGCAGCGCAACCTCCATGGTGCGCCACAGCACGGTGCGCCGGAAGCCGGAGGTAAAGAACTTCACATAGGGGACAAATATCCCGGCGGGCTCGCCGAAGGTGGTCGCCAGCGTCGCAAGAACCGGCAGGCCCAGACACAGGATGACGAACAGCGTGGCCGGAAAAGCCAGTGTCCAGGCTAGGGTACGGGAATTCATCGGGCCCCCGAACGGCCCGCCCCCGCGCAAGGCGAGGCCGGGCCGGTTTTCGCGACTGCGATCACATGCCGAAGATTTCGTTCCAGCGGTCGATCCAGTCGGCCTTGGCTGCGTTCATCTTCGCGTAGTCCATGCGGTTCAGCGAGGCGATCTTGTCCGCGCCATAGGTCCACAGCGCGGCTTGCTCGGGGGTGAGCTTCACCTCGGTGTTCACCGGCGCATCGACGCCCTGTTCGGCCTCGATCTGCTGGATCTCGGTCGAAAGCACGAAATTGATGAACTGGTGCGCCAGTTCGACGTTTTCCGCTCCCTTGGGGATGTTGATGGTGTTCAGCGTGGCGATGTCGCCATCCTTCAGATCCGCCCAGGTCATGGTCGGAACCGCCTTCTGCATGGAGGCGAGCGTAAAGTCCTGCGCCACCGCCACCGAGGCTTCGCCGGTGGAGATCAGGTTCACCATTTCCGAGCCGGTATTGTAGTTCTTCACCGTGTTCGGCTTGAGTTCCTCGATCGCCTTGAACGCCGCATCGGGGTCGGCATAGGCGTCGACTCCGACATGCTTGCCGGCCTGGATGACGACCATCGGGCCGGCGGTGGTGGTGATGCCGGGCAGCGTGATCTGACCCTTCAGGTCGTCGCGCCACAAATCGTTCCACGAGGCGATCGGATCGACCTTGGCGCTGTCATAGACGATGCCGGCGCGACCGATCGAATAGGCCGGGCCATATTCGCCCTGCGGCGCCTGGGCGAGGTCGTAGGACTTGGATACATTGGGAATCTTGGATCGATCGACCGGCTGGAATATCCCCTCCTCGATGCCGAGCTGCGAATAGCTGTCGGTGAGGAAGATGACATCCACGCCCTTGCCGTCGCGCGCCTTGAGCTTGTTCAGGCGGTCCGCATTGTTGCCGGTTTCGAAAACGATCTCGCAGCCGCAGATCTTCTTGAACGGCTCGATGATGTTGGCGTTCAGTTTCTCGCCGTTATAGCCCCACCAGGAAATGGTGAAGGTCGTCTGGGCCTGGGCGGAACCGGCGGCGAGCGAGAGCGCCAGGGAGCCGAGTGCGAGCAATTTCTTCATGGGTGCGTCCCGGGTTGATGCAGGTTTGAAAACGAACCTGGAAACCGTAACGCTCTTCCAATTGCGGCACAAGAAGCCAATTCGCAGCGCAGCAATCCGGATTCAAGACCGATTTCGACGCTGCCGCCACCAATCGGCAGGAGCCGACATCCGCCCCTTGGGTCGCCCCCTGCTCGACCTTGTCCGATAATATGCTATCTGCGAGGGCGTGATCTTTTGTCCTTTCCCGGAGACCGCTTCATGGATCCTCATCTCGTTGAGCCCGACTGGCTCGAACAGCGGCTCGGAGCTTCCGGACTCGTCGTACTCGATTGCAACTGGCACGCGCCGGAGGCCAACAAGTCCGGCCTCGACACCTTCCGGCAAGGGCATCTGCCGGGCGCCCTGCATTTCGATCTGCAGGCCGCCTCCGACCCGGACTCGGACTACCCGAACATGCTGCCTGTGCCCGAACGCTTTGCCGAGGTCGTGGGAGCACTGGGGATCGACAACCGGACCAGCGTCATCGTCTACGATGGCGGCTATGTCTCCGCGCGGGTCTGGTGGATGTTCCGGCTGTTCGGACATGAGGATGTTCGCATCCTCGACGGCGGCTTTCGACGATGGCAGGCTGAGGGACGCCCGGTCGAGACCGGCGATCCCCGCCCGGCGGAACCGCGGGTGTTCACGCCGCTCGAAACAGTCGGCGGCACCGCGGGACAGGTCGCCGACTGGCGTTTGGTCCGCGAGGCGCTGGGCTCTGGCTCCGCGCAAATTGTCGATGCCAGGGTGCGCGAGCGCTTCACCGGGGAACTGCCGTCCGGCTATCCGGGCCTGCCGCCCGGCCACATGCCCGGCGCGGTCAATTTGCCCTGGACCCGGATGATGCGCCAGAGCGGCGACTTCCGATTTGAAACGCCCGAGAAGGCGGAGGCGGTGTTCCGCGACGCCGGCATCGATCCGGACCGGCCGATCATCTCGACCTGCGGATCCGGAATCACCGCGGCGGTGCTTGTCTTCCAACTGGTCCGGATGGGCAGGAACGACTGGCGCCTGTATGACGGTTCCTGGAACGAATGGGGCAGCCGGGCCGATCTTCCACGCCAGTCCGTGTGAACCGGAAAGACACACCCTCCCCCTTCAAGCCCGATAGGAATGCGAGGGCCCCGCGTCAGCGCGCCTCATCCCGAATTAGGTTTACGCCGCTTCGGTCTGTGCCCGTTTCCTGATCGCCGCCACGACCCGCTCCGCACCGTCGTCGATTGCATGTTCGATCGCTGTGCGCGCAGCTTCGGGTGAAGCCTCGCGCAATGCCGCGAGCAGCGCCCCGTAATTGACATGCTCGAGCAGGACCTTCCGCTCGCCCGGATACATGTAGTTGAATCCGGGACCCGCCTTCAGCCACAGCATCTCGATTACCCCGAGCAGGGTCGGCATGCCGGCGGCGGCATACAGCACGAAACGGAACTCCTTGTTCTTCTGCAGCGCCAGATGCGGATCGCCGGCGGTCTTTGCCGCCAGATATTCCGACAACAGGGCCTCCATCGCGGCGATATCGGCCTCGCCGATACGGGTGGCTGCCTTGGCCGCAGCCAATCCCTCGACCGCCTTGCGCACTTCCGAAATCTCCAGGTACTGCTCGACCGAAAGGGCGGGAACGCGGAAGGATTGCGCCGGCTCTGCGGTCAGCACGCCGGACGCGGCAAACCGCACCAGCGCCTCGCGCACGGGGGTGATGCTGATCCCGAGCGAGTCGGCGAGTTCCCTGGTGACGAGCCGCGTACCCGGCTCGAGCCGCCCCTCGATCAAAGCGCTGCGTAGCACTTCCTCGACATGCGCGACCAAGCTCTTGCGGGGTGCTGCACTGAACATGCTCATATCCGGATTGCCTTCTTTTTCAGCGAGAATGCCTGCGATTCCACCATGATGGCAATCGCGTGTCGCTTGCGCCGTGTTGATATATCATATATCTTTCCTACGCTAACAGTTCTTTTGTGCTTCTGTTCACCCGAAAGGCTCGAGAGCCCGCAGCAAGGAGAAGGCGTTACCGCCATGAAGAGATATCTTGCCTTATTGCTAGCGGCAGCGCTGTTGCTGCCAATATCCTCCGCCACCGCCCAGGAAAAGGAAATCACCATCGGTCGCGGGGTCTCCACGACTGCGCTGGACCCCGGATTCCTGCGTGAAGCAGCGACCATCGTCGACAACATCTTCGACACGCTGGTCATGCGCGACAAGGACATGAAGCTGGTTCCCGGCCTTGCCGAGTCCTGGAGCGCCGTCGACGACAACACCTGGGAATTCAAGCTGCGCAAGGGCGTGAAGTTTCACGATGGCGAGGACTTCGACGCCGAAGCGGTGAAGTTCACGATCGACCGCATCATT
>JAUIBM010000292.1 GCA_030428345.1 Alphaproteobacteria bacterium
GCATCCCCTGGGGACGGACCAGCTCGGACGTGATCTCCTGGCCCGTCTAGCCCTCGGTACGCTCATCAGCCTCGGCATCGTTTGCCTGGCAGAAATCATCTCCGTCGTCCTTGGCACCGTTCTGGGAATGATCGCCGGCTATTTCGGCGGTTGGTGCGACACGATCGTCATGCGCGCCGTGGACATGCAGCTGGCGATCCCCTTCATCCTGCTGATCCTGCTGATTGTCGCCGTGATCGGGCCGAGCATGGCGAATCTCATCGTGGTGCTGGGCGTGACGGGTTGGGCGGTCTTCGCCCGCGTCGCCCGCGCCAAGACGCTCGAAATCCGTGAACTGGAATATGTCGACGCCTCGCGCGCCATCGGCCTCAAGGATATCGCCATCATCTTCCGGCACATCCTGCCCAATCTCGTGGGCCCGCAAACGGTATTGCTGACGCTGGACCTGCCGCGCCTCATCATTCTGGAGGCTTCCGTCGGATTTCTCGGTCTGGGGGTTCAGCCTCCCACGCCAACGCTGGGCAACCTTATCGGCGAGGGACGCTCCTTCATTCTGCTGGCGAACTGGCTGGTATTGTATCCCGGACTGGTCATTGGCGCCCTGGTAATCGGATGCAACCTTCTCGGCGACTGGCTCGTCCGCCGCGCCGACAGCAGGAACGCCTGATCCGTGAAAGCGCTCTCCTTTGTCGCCAGTCGAGCGCTCCAGGGCGTGATCGTCATGTTCGGCGTTTCCCTGATCGTCTTCTTCGCCCTGTTCCTGACCGGCGACCCGGCGGCGCTGATGATGCCGCCCAGCGCCTCGCAGGCCGAGATCGACGCATTCCGCGAGGCAATGGGGTACAACGACCCGATCTGGATACAATATGGCCGTTTCCTCGGCGGATTGCTGACCGGTGAACTGGGAAACTCGCTGCGGTTCCAGCGCCCGGCGGCGGATCTGTTGTTCGAGCGATTGCCCGCCACGGCGATCCTCGCCTGCGTCGCGCTGCTCTGGAGCTCGCTTCTGGGTTTCCTCCTCGGCACGATCGCGGCGGTGCGCAAGAACAGCCCGATCGATTTCGCCATTCGCGTCATCTCGCTGCTGGGTCAGGCCATTCCGGTCTTCTGGCTGGCGCTGATGCTGATCGTCATCTTTTCGCTCAATCTGCGCTGGCTTCCCAGCAGCGGATACGGCTCACCCTGGCAGTTGATCCTGCCGTCCTTCGCCCTGGGCGCCTACTATCTCAGCGCCATCACGCGCCTTGTCCGCGCCAGCCTGATCGAGGTGCTGGGTGAAAACTACATCCGCACGGCCCGCGCCAAGGGGCTTTCCAACTGGCGCGTCGTGGTGCGCCACGCCCTGCGCAACGCCCTTATCCCCGTAATCACGGTGCAGGGCATGTATTTCGCTTCCCTGCTGGGCGGAGCGCTGGTCACGGAAATCATCTTCGCCTGGCCCGGCATCGGCCGTCTGGCCGTCGATTCGATCCAGAACAAGGATTTTCCAGTGGTTCAGGCGGTGGTGATCTTCGCGGCGATGGTTTTCGTCGTGGTCAATTTCCTCGTCGATATCGCCTATCTCTGGCTCAATCCGAGAATCCGGCTGTGATCGAAACGCTTTCGCCGCTCGCCCGGGCCGGTCTGGAACTGACGCGGCGCTGGTGCGCGATCCCCTCGGTCAGGGGCAATGATGCCGCCATGCGCAAGCAGGTCGGAGAGATCGAGGAGTATTTATCGCGCGAGCTTGGCGCGGCGCTGGTAAACCGCTTCGCGCGCGATGACGGCCCGCCCGTCATCCACGCGCGCATCGATGTCGGCGCGGCGCGCACAGTCATCCTCTACAACATGTATGATGTCATGCCTGCCGGGAGCGCGGGCTGGTCGGTCGACCCCTTCGCGGGCGGCACTGTCGAGATGGACGACATCGGGCCGTGCTTCGTCGGGCGCGGCGCGGAGAACAACAAAGGCCCGCTGGCCGGCATGCTATGCGTGCTGAAACAGATGCTCGACGACGGCTCGCTGAGGGTCAATGTCGAACTTCTGCTCGAGGGCGAGGAGGAGTCGGGCAGCGGTTCGCTGCGCCGATATCTGCTCGACCCGCAATGCCCCGTGCGCCATGGCGTTGGTGGGCTTTTTCCCTCGTTCTGCGAATATGGCGGCGGACCGCCCCGGCTGTATCTGGGTTTTTCCGGCATAGCCAAAGGCGAGGTGCGCGTGGCCGGCGGCGAGTGGGGTGGCCCCTCGGCGCCGATCCACTCCAGCAATGCGCCGTGGATCGCCAATCCGGCAAGCCGCCTTGTCGAGGCGCTCGCAAGGTTCGGTGAGCCGCCGACCGGAATGCTGCAGGCGATCGAACTGGATGAAGAGGCCCGGGACATCGTCGCCACTTTGGCCGACCAGTTCGATCCGGAAGCTGAACTGCACTTCCGACATGCGACCAGGTTCACCCGGTCGGCGAGCGCCAGGGAATTGCTGACGCAGGTCCTGACAACGGCCTCGGCCAGCCTTTCCAGCCTCGCCACGGAACCTGCCGATGCCGACGCGGTGATACCGAACGCGGCCTTCGCCAGGTTCGAACTGCGCTGCCCGCCCTCGCTCGACCCCGCCAAATTGGCCGACGACTATCGCGATCGGCTCGCCAAGGAAGGGATCCATGGCGTGGAAGTGCTGCTCGCCGATGCCTATCCCGGCTGTCGGTTCTCCCGCGATTGCGCGGGCGCAACGGCGCTGGTTGAAGCCTATTGCGAGACCTCCCGCGCGCCGCAGATATGGCCCTGGGCAATCGGCGCGGCGCCCGGCTATGCGTTCGCCCGCCACGCGGAATCGTTCCTCATCGGCGGCGCCGGCCGGGGCGGCAACGCCCATGCGGCTGATGAATTCATGACACTCGAGGGGTTTGATCGCTATCTGAAATCGATCGCCGTCTGGCTGGAAAGAATGGGAAGGGATTGAAGTGCTGCAACTTCGCTATCTGTCGCGCTCCGATGCCCTTCGCGCCGGGGCCGGCGACTGGCGTGCGGCGGTACGCGATGTACGGGCCGCAACTCACCTCTTGCGCCGTAGCGAAGCGCAGTTGGTGCCCGAAAGCGCTCTGTCCATGGGCACGGACCCGCGCGAGCATGCCTACGCGCTGCCCGCCTCCCTGGCCGGCGACTATGACGCCGCAGGGCTGAAATGGGCTGTCCACCGTGCCGCACCGGCCGGCGACATGCCGAGCATAGTCAGCACGACGCTGGTCAACCGCCTAAGCGACGGCAGGCCGCTCGGCATGGTGGAAAGCGCCCTGTTGACGCGGATGCGGACAGGCGCAGTCACGGCAATCGCAATCGAGACACTCATGGCGAAGCAGCCATTGCGCGCGACGATCCTGGGCGCCGGCGCGCAGGCCCGCGCCCACCTCGAAATGCTTTCGGAGCTCTTCCCTGAGTTGGAGAGCATAAGGGTCTGGAATCGCACGCCTGTGCATCGGGACGCAATGCTGGCCGAGCTGTCACCGGAACTGCGCGCTCGGATCTCCGCCGCCGACACCCTTCCCGACGCCATTGAACAGTCTGATCTGGTAATTTCCTGCACAACCGCGACGCAGCCACTTCTGGGCGCCTGGGCGGTCAGGCCGGGCAGGCTGATCGTGCAGGTCGGGTATCACGAGATGGCGTTCGAGGCGATCGACGCCTCGCAAGTCGTCGCCGTCGATCTTTGGGGCGGCTTCGCCGCGACCAGCACCAAGAGCCTCTTCCAGATGCACCGCGCCGGCAAGTTCGAACCGGGGCGCGTCGCCGCCGACCTTCCCGCCCTGGTGGTCGACCAATGGCGCCCGCCCAGCGGTGCTTCCCTCTACTTCTCCAGTTTCGGCCTCAACATCTTCGACATCGCGCTTGCGGCGCGTGTGCTCAGGCAGGCCGAAGCAGGGAATATCGGCGTGGTTCTGCCCCTGCTTTGAACGCTACAGCCAGCTCTGCAGCGTCACGCCGCCGGGTTCGCCAAAGCGTGAAAGGCGAAAGGGCTTTACGTCGCACAGGGGCCGCGCTCCCGTCGCGAGGTCGGCGAGCAGTTCGCCCGCGGCCGGACCGATGCCGAAACCGTGGCCGGAGAACCCCGTTCCGACGATTAGACCGGGCACCTGGTCCACCTGCGATATGACCGGAATCGCGTCCGGTGTGGTATCGATCATGCCGCCCCAGCTCTGACGGATCGTCACATTTGCAAAGGCGGGAATTGCCGCGCCGATGGCCTTGCGCACCTGATCGAGCGCCACGCTGTCCGGCGTCGGATCTAGAACGCGAACCAGTTCGTAGATCGATCGCTTCTCCGCCTCGCCTGGTCGCCAGTTTAGCGCCTCGTCGAGGAAAGCGCGGCCAAAGCGAAGCTTTATCCCATGCCGTTCCTTGAGAAAGGAAGGCAGGAAGTGGCGAAAGAAACGCAATGTATCGGGAACGATCTGCACCACGCTCGATGAAGAAGACGCTATGGTGTAGCCGCCGTCCAGACGCTTGCGTACCGCGAAATCGGAAAAGCTGAGACACGACCCCAGATCAAAGTCGAGGGGGGCGGTGCGACAGGCGGAGGAGAGCACCTTGAGCTGGGGCAGCGACACGCCGACGCCCTTGAGCAGCAGCCGCGACCAGGCACCGCCGGCCACGATGACGCGTGACGCCCGGATCGCGCCCCGCTCGGTAATCACGCCGCATGCCCGGCCGCCGGCGACGTCGATCGCGCGCACGGCGCAATTCTCGATGATTGCCGCGCCCTTTGCGCGGGCGGCGTTGGCGATCAGTGGAGCGGCGAGCCCCGGTTCGGCGCGCCCGTCCCCCTTGAGGAACAAGCCGCCGAGCGCGGGCCTGACCAGCCCGGGAAACTTGCCGGCCACTTCCTGCGGATCGAGCATGCGCGCCACGATGCCAAACCCCGCGGCCTCCGAAATCCAGCGGGCATGGCGTTCCCGCTTCTGTTCGTTCTTCGACGCA
>JAUIBM010000293.1 GCA_030428345.1 Alphaproteobacteria bacterium
GCGCGCCGATCGTTGTCTCCGAGCCCGATGGGGCGTTGGCCCAAATCTACAGGGACATTGCCGCCGAGGTATGGGCGAGGCTGGAAGCCGGCCGCGAGCACGACAAGGCGCCCGCAATCGTGTTCGACTAGGAAAGCGCGCGTCTTTGCGGTGCATGGGAGCGTATTGCGCTCTCATGCGTTGTCCTGCGTGCTCTGGCGTGTTTTGATGCAATGCAGCGGAGTTTTGTTGCAAAGCAGCGGAAACTGCGGGCGTGAAAGGGCGATGCGATGCAAGATTTCTATTCCATGATCGGTTTCTCGGCAGAGGCGCACGCGCCGGCTGACATAGGGACGCTGGAAGCGCCGGGGCCTGACGCGGCGTTGTTCCTCGATTTCGACGGAACGCTGGTCGACATTGCCGAGCGTCCCGACGCGATCACCGTCCCGCCGAGCCTGATCGACATGCTCAACCGGCTGTGCGAGCGCCATGACGGTGCGGTCGCCATCGTTTCGGGACGCGACATCTCCGATCTGTCCACGCATCTGGAAGGGTTTGCCGGCGCCCTGGCGGGTGGGCATGGCGGGCAGGTCAAGCACGCAGGCGGACAGGTTTCGCAAACCAGCGTCGATCCGGTCAGGCTGGCGACGCTTCAAGCGGCCGCCGAGGCTTTCGCGCTTGTCGAGCCGGGCCTGCATGTCGAACGCAAGAGCGGCGGGGTTGTACTGCATTACCGCTCCGCGCCGGAGCTGGAAGAAAAGGTTCGCGCCTTTGCACATGCGCTTGCCGATCCCGATCCGGATTTTGTCTGCCAGCCGGCCAAGATGGCTTGTGAGATCAAGCCGCATGGCGTCAGCAAGGGCGCGGCGATCGAGCGCCTGATGCGAGAGCCGCCCTTCGTTGGACGCAAGCCGGTTTTCGCGGGTGATGACCGAACCGATGAAACGGGATTCGAATTCGTCAACGCCAATGACGGGATTTCCATCAAGATCGGCGAGGGCCAGACCGAGGCGGGCTACCATATTGACAGTCCGCCGGCTTTTCGCGACTGGCTGGCCGCGCTCGCGGGAGAACGCGCATGAGCCGTCTCATCGTGTTGTCGAACCGGGCGCCTTCGTTGGACGGCAAACGCGACGCCGGCGGGCTGGTTGTGGCCCTGCGCGACGCGCTCGCCAAACAGAAGGGTCTTTGGGTCGGAGCCTCGCCGGACCCGGTGGCCGAGCCGTCCGGGAGCCTGCATCATCATTCACGCGAGGATTTCGATGTCGCACTTTTCGATCTGAGCCCCGCCGATCACGAGGGCTATTATCTGGGCTATTCGAACTCGGTGCTGTGGCCGGTGTTTCACGGCCGCGTCGATCTGGCTGAATTCAAGCCTGGGTTTTTCGAGACCTATCGCGAGGTAGCAGAGCGCATCGCCGGCTTGCTGTCTTCGGAACTGGCGCCCGACGACAGGATCTGGGTGCATGACTACCAGATGCTCCCGGTCGCCAAGGCGCTGCGCGATCTGGGGCATGAGAACACCATCGGCTTCTTCCTGCATATTCCCGTGCCGCCGGCCAGCGCCTTCATGGCGATCCCGGAACATGCCGAGGTCGCGAACTGGTTGTGCCAGTACGATCTCGTCGGGCTGCAGACCGGCCGTGACGTTTCCCATTTCGTCGACGTCATGCGCCAGGTGCTTGGCGGTGAAGTTCTTTCCGACGGGCGCGTGAGCGCTGGGCAGCGGCGCTTCGAGGTAGGGAGCCATCCCATTTCGATTGATGTCGCCGAGTTCAGCCGCATGGCCGAGGAAGAGGCGGCCAAGACCGAGGCGCCGCATATGGCGCGGATCATCGGCGTCGACCGGCTGGATTATTCCAAGGGCCTGCCGCAGCGCTTTCGCGGCTACAGGCATTTCCTGGAGCAGCGCACCGACATGCACGGGAAGGTTTTCCTGATGCAGATCGCGCCGCCGACGCGCGAGGATGTGGAGGCGTATCAGACTATCCGCGACGAATTGGAGGGGCTTTCGGGCTCGATCAACGGCGCTTATGGCGATGTCGACTGGGTGCCGATCCTTTATATTCACCGCAACATTCCGCGCGCCAAGCTCGCGGGTCTGTTCCGCCAGTCGCGCGTCTGTCTCGTCACGCCGTTGCTGGACGGCATGAACCTCGTCGCCAAGGAATTCATCGCAGCGCAGGATCGTGAGGATCCCGGCGTGCTGATCCTGTCTCAGTTCGCCGGCGCGGCGGAGGAAATGGACGAGGCGCTGATCGTCAATCCTCACAGCGTCGATGAAGTGGCCGATGCAATCGCGACGGCGCTCGCAATGGGCAAGGAGGAGCGCATCGAGCGCAATGAAGCCCTGTTCGCGCGCCTTGCCGAAAACGATGTCTCGAAATGGTCGCGGGTCTATCTTGGCAGGCTGGAATCCATCGACCGGCGCAATCGCCGGCTGGAGATCGAGCGCCGCCAGATCATGCGCGAGTTCCAGGCGGGCTGAAGCGCGCGGCCTGCAGGCGGCGAGGAGGCCTCGCCGGCGAATGTTTGAATGGGGAGGATCGGCATGCGTGGCTCATGGATACTGGCACTGGGTGTGGCGCTCGCCATGGCCGCGCCGGCGCACTCGCAGGATGTGGGAGGGCTGAAGCCGGCCGACAGCTTCGCTTCGATCTCCGACGAGACGGCGCGCAGCGAGGCCCTGTTTGCCGAAATGGGAAAGGTGATCGCGCATCCGCGCTGCCTGAATTGCCACCCGCGCGACGACACGCCGAGGCAGGGTGACGCGATGCGTGTCCACAAGCCGCGCGTTGTGCGGCATGACGAGACCGGCTTTGGCGCGCCGGGGATGCGTTGCACCACCTGCCACAATTCCAAGAACGTTCCCTTTGTCGGCTCCTCCGGCTCGATTCCGGGCAATGAGGTCTGGCATCTGGCCCCGGTGGAGATGGGCTGGATCGGAGCGCCGCTCTCCGCGATCTGCCGCCAGATCAAGGATCCCGAGACAAATGGCGGACGCTCGCTTGACGAGATCGTCCAGCACATGGCAAGCGATCCGCTCGTTGGCTGGGCATGGAATCCCGGCGAGGGTCGTCAGGCGGCGCAAGGCACTCAGGACGTATTCGGCGAGCTTGCGCGAGCCTGGGTAGCGTCGGGAGCGCACTGTCCGCAAGGTTAAGTCCTACTGGGCAAGGAGAGAAGATGAACGGACCGGTCAGCATCGAACGGGACGGCGAAATCGGTATTGTCCTGGCGGACAGCCCACCTGTGAATGCGCTCTCCACCGCGGTGCGGCAAGGCTTGCTGGAGGCGGTCGAGGCGCTCGATGGCGACGCATCGGTTGCGGCCATCGTGATTGCCTGCAAGGGGCCCACCTTCTTCGCCGGGGCCGATATCCGCGAATTCGACCAGGCGCCGCGCCCGCCGGTACTGCCCGATCTGATCAACCGCATCGAGGCGTGCTCCAAGCCCGTGGTCGCCGCCATTCACGGCACGGCGCTGGGCGGCGGCTGCGAAATCGCGCTGGGATGCCATATCCGCGTCGCCGATGCGCGCGCCCGCATGGGACTGCCGGAAGTCAAGCTCGGCCTGCTGCCGGGAGCGGGCGGAACGCAGCGCCTGCCGCGCCTCATCGGGCCGCAGGCCGCGCTCGACATCATCGTTTCCGGCGATCCCGTTTCCGCCGTGCGCGCCCTCGAACTTGGCATGGTCGACGCGCTGTCGCAGGGCGATCTGCTGGCCGATGCCGTTGCGGCGGCGCGCAAGGCGGCGGCCGAGGGCGGGGCGCTGCGCCGCCTCAGCCGGATCGACGACCGGCTGGCCGAGGCGCGCGACGACATCGATGCATTCGACGCCTATGCGGCCAAGGCGATCTCACGCAAGCGCGGTTTCGATGCGCCGCGCGCATGCGTGGCGGCTGTGCGCGATTCCATCCTCTTGCGCTTCGAGGAGGGCTTGAAACGCGAGCGCGCGCATTTCATGGCGCTCAAGGACGGCACCCAGTCGGGCGCGCAGCGCCACATCTTCTTCGCCGAGCGCGCGGCGCTCAAGGTGCCCGGGATCACGAAGGAAACGCAGTCGCGCCCAGTGCGCAAGGCGGCGGTCATCGGCGCCGGCACGATGGGCAGCGGCATCGCGACCTGTTTCGCCGAAGCCGGCATTCCCGTGACGATCGTCGATCCGCAGCCCGAAGCCCTGGCCCGCGGCATGTCCGCGGCCGAGGCCAACCTCGCGCGCAGCGCTGCGCGCCTCGGGCTTGACGCCGATGCCGCGGCCGCTCGCCTCGCGCTGGTTACGCCGGGCGGCGATCTTTCGGCCTGCGCCGATGCCGATCTCGTCGTCGAGGCGGTGTTCGAGGACATGGCGCTGAAGCAGAAGATATTCGCGGAGCTTGACGGCCTGATGGGGCCGAACGCGGTTCTCGCGACCAACACCTCCACCCTTGACATCAATCGCATCGCGGAGGCGGTCACGCGGCCAGAGGCAGTCGTGGGCATGCATTTCTTCAGCCCCGCCAATGTGATGCGGCTGCTGGAAGTGGTCCAGGCCGACAAGACCGCCCCCGAGGTGCTCAAGACGGCGATCGACACAGGCCGCAGGCTCTCCAAGCTGCCGGTGACGGTCGGCGTCTGCTACGGATTTGTCGGCAACCGCATGCTCTATGCGCGTTCGGCGCAGGTGGAGGCGCTGCTGCTGGATGGCGCGACGCCGAGCCAGGTCGACAAGTCGATGACCGATTTCGGCTTCGCCATGGGACCTTGCGCGGTGGGCGATCTCGCCGGACTGGACGTTGGCTGGCGGGCGAGGCAGCAATCGGGGCGCACGGCGGCTGTCGCCGATGCGATCTGCGAACTGGGCCGCTTCGGGCAGAAGACCGGCGCCGGATATTATCGCTACCCGGAGGGCGCGCGCCGGGGCGAGGCAGACCCGGAAATCGAGGCGCTGATCCGCGAAAT
>JAUIBM010000294.1 GCA_030428345.1 Alphaproteobacteria bacterium
GGCGACATCGCGCTGATGACGCCACATCCGCAACTGATGCTGGGCTATTGGCGTGAGCCCGAGCGCACGCAAGGCTGTTTCGTCGACGGGTCGCGAGGCCGCTGGTACGTGACCGGGGATCGCGGTGTGCGCGATGGCGAGGGCTATATCTGGTATCGCGGCCGGCTCGACGATATCATCAATTCGGCGGGCTATCGCATAGGCCCGGCGGAGGTGGAGAACGCCCTGCTGGAGCATGGCGATGTCGCCGAAGGTGCGGTCGTCGGCAAGCCGGACGAGGCGCGGGGCGAAATCGTCAAGGCGTTTGTCGTTCTGCGCGAAGGCCGCAAGGGCGATGAGGCGATGAGCGAGGCCTTGAAGCAGCATTGCAAGGCGCTGACCGCACCTTACAAATACCCGCGCGAGATCGAGTTCGTGACGGAACTGCCCAAGACATTGACAGGCAAGATCAAACGAAGCCAGCTGCGGGCCCGCGGCCGGCCGGCAACCGGCTGATATTCAGTCGCCAGGAGGGCATTTGGACCAGCCGAGCAACGCAGCAGAAACCGGCAAGGACAGGGCCATTCCGGCTTTCAGGCTTGTCGCGCGGGAACTGGAACAGCAGGTGGTCTCGGGCGAACTCGCCGTGGGCAGCGCCCTGCCGAGCGAGACCTCGCTGGCCGAACGCTTCAAGGTCAGCCGCTCGACCATCCGCGAGGCGATCCGCCTGCTGGAACAGATCGGCCTTGTGCGCCGGGCTGAGGGGCGCAACAAGCTGCGCGTCACCCGGCCGAGCAACAAGGAGATCGGCGAGCGTATCCGGGCGGCCTTCCTACTGCACGAGACCACGTTCGAGCAGTTGTGGGAGGTGATGAGCGCGATCGAGCCGATGTGCGCCGCGGTCGCCGCGTCCAAGGCCAGCCAGTCCGATCTTGATCGCATCGCGCACAATCTTGCGCAGACGGAGGCGGCGCTGGGCGACTTCACCCGGCTGGTCGAGCTCGACATCGAGTTCCACAATCTGGTGGCGGCGGCGACAGGCAACAGCGCCCTGCGCCTTAGCCGCGATACGGTCGGCGAACTGTTCTTCCCGGCCTTCAACCACGTGATTACCCGACTCAACGCCGGAGCGCGCCTGCTCCTGGCGCATCGCAAGATATTCGAGGCGCTGCAGGCGCGCGATGTCGAGGAGGCGCGGGGCTGGATGGCCCGCCATATCGGCGATTTCCAGCGTGGCTGCGATCTGGCGAATCTCGACTTCACGGCGCCGATCAGCGGTCCGATGCAGGAAAGCGTCTGAGCGCCGGGACCTCAACCACCCGCTGGGTCGCGCCCGACCGGTCAGGTGCGATTTGCGTTTCATCCCGTTTCGCAATGCTTTGCTTGCCATCGGCGCGTTTGGGCGTC
Source organism: Alphaproteobacteria bacterium (assembly GCA_030428345.1). Lineage (GTDB taxonomy): Bacteria > Pseudomonadota > Alphaproteobacteria > Rhizobiales > Rhizobiaceae > BOKV01. The sequence goes on from JAUIBM010000294.1 coordinate 1,387, forward strand.
ACTTTCGCCCATGGCAGGCTGCGGGGTGCCGGATCATCTGAAAAATTGCAGGATAGTGCTTTGAGTTGTTCCGGTTTGATGCCTTATATTTCATAAGCCTTGATCATCGGCCCGATTATGTGCATTAAAATGCATGAAGCGGGTTGGATTGAGTGTCACGAGCCTATGAGGATGGGCTTTGCAACGGGAGGAAATAGGATGAGGAAATTCCTGTGCGCCGCATTGGGCGCATGTGCGGCAGCGTCGCTTATGGTCCATTCGGCGGCAGCCGAGACGAAAGTCGGCCTGCTGCTGCCGACCAGCGGCAATTATGCGGCGCTGGGCAAGGAGATCGACGACGGCTTCGTCATGGCGCTTGAGGAAGCCGGCATGGCCGGCGACTTCACTCTTGTGCGCGAGGACAGCGAAGCCAAGCCTCCCGTCGGCATGGCCAAGGCGCGCAAGCTGGTGCTGCAGGACAATGTCGACGCGGTTGTCGGAATCGTCTCCTCGGCGGTGCTGGGCGCGGTGCGCGACTTCATCGACGGCTCCAAGGTGCCGTTGATCGTCGCCAATGCCGGCAATGACGAGGCGACTGGCGCGAACTGCAGCAAATATATCGTGCGGGTGTCGTTCTCCAATGCCCAGGTCAACCGGCCGATGGGCACGTGGATGGCGGAGCACGGCGTCAAGAAGGTCTACGCCATGGCCCCCGACTATGCCGCGGGACACCAGATGATCGACGCTTTCACCGCCAGCTTCACGGCCGCGGGCGGCGAAGTGATCGGCGCGGACTACACGCCCTTCGGCAAGACCCAGGATTTCGGCCCGTATCTGACCAAGGCCAAGGCCGCCTCGCCCGACGCCGTCTTTGTCTTCTACGCCGGCGGCGAGGCAATCTCCTTCGTCAAGCAATATGATTCCTTCGGCCTGAAGGCAGACATTCCGCTGTACGGCTCGGGCTTCCTGACCTCGCCGCTCTACGTCAAGGCGGAAGGCCCGGCCGCAATCGGCGTGACGACTTCGCTGCACTACGTGCCCACGCTCGACACGCCGGAGAACCAGGCGTTCGTGGCCGCGTTCAAGGCTAAGTTCGATCGTCCGCCGTCGGAATATGCGGTGCAGGGCTATGATTCGGCCCGCGTCCTGATCGAAGCGGTAAAGGCAGGGGCGAAGGGGCGCGAGGCGATTGCCGAGGCGCTTTCCAAGGTCTCCTATACCGGCCCGCGCGGGCCGCTGACGATCGACCCGGCGACCAATAATGTCGTCCAGAACATCTATGTTTACGAGACGGTCGCCGATGGCGATGCGCTGACACAGAAGATCGTTGGTACAATCAACGAGGTGCGTGACGCCCCCAATGGCTGCGTACTGAAATAGCGCGCTCGGTCCGGCGCGGCGCCGCCCGCGCCGGACGCACTGCAAGCGGGAGAAGGCGCGTTGGTCGCTAGCATCGATTTCTGGCTGACGCAGTTCCTCAACGGATTGCAGCTTTCCATGCTGCTGTTCCTGCTTTCCGTCGGGCTGACGATCATTTTCGGCCTGATGCATTTCGTCAACCTGGCCCATGGCGCGCTCTACATGGTCGGCGCCTATGCGGGCGTCACGGCAGCGGCTTCCCTGGGAAGCTTCTGGCTGGCGCTGGCGATCGCCCCGATCGCGGTGATGGCAGTGGGCATGTTCCTTTACGCGACCGTCATCCGCCATATGCGCCGCTCCGGCCCGATGAACCAGGTGCTCGTCACCCTCGGTCTGATCTTCGTGATCGTCGATCTGGTCCGCATCATCTGGGGCGATATCGCGCTCGGCATGGAGCAGCCGGCGATCCTTTCCGGACCGGTCGAATTGCTGGGCGTCGTTTATCCCGCCTATCGGCTGTTTGTGATCGGCGTCGGCGCCGCGGTCATGCTGGCGCTCAGCCTGGTGCTGTCGCGCACGCAGATCGGGGCGATGGTGCGCGCCGGGGTCGAGAATGATGCGATGGCTGCCTGCATGGGGATCAATGTCGAGCGCCTGTTCTTTGCGGTGTTCTGCGTCGGCTGTGCCCTGGCCGGACTGGGCGGAGCAATCGCCGCGCCGGTCTTTTCCGCAACGCCTTCGATGGCGACCGACATCCTTATTCCGACGCTGATCGTCGTGGTGATCGGAGGGCTGGGCAGCCTGCGCGGCGCGATCGCCGGCTCGCTGATCGTCGGCTTCATCCAGACATTCGGCGCGGTGGTCCTGCCGGGTTTCGCCTCTGTGCTGATCTATGTGCTGCTGGCAGGCGTTCTGATCGCCAAGCCGTCCGGCCTGCTGCCGGCGCGGGGCTGAGCCATGTTCCACCAGAGCCCTCTGAAGAGCCTTACGCTTGCAGCCGTGATCGTGGCATTGGCGCTTTATGCGACCTTGGGCGGCTATTTCCCGCGCGATATCGTGGTCGAGATCGCGCTGCTGGCGATCCTCGCCCTCAGCCTCGACTTCGTCGCCGGCTATGGCGGCATGGTCTCGCTATGCCATGGCGCGATCTACGGCGTCAGCGCCTATGCCTTTGCCGGCATGACGGCGGTCGCCGGCTATGACGCCGCAACGGCGACGCTGGCCGCGCTTGCGATCGCGGCTGCATTCGGGCTCTTCGTCGGCGCCGTCACGGCAAACATCTCCGGCATTTTCTTCATCATGGCGACGTTGGCCTTCGGGCAGATGGCCTATGTCGTGGTCTTCGAATGGCGTGCGCTCGGCGGAGATGACGGCCTGTCGGGGATCGAACGCTATGATCTTTCCACGCTGGGGATCGATCTCAACGATTCCCTGCAGTTCGCGCTGTTCTGCCTCGTCGTGCTGGTGGCGGTCTATGGCGTGGCTGCACTGGTCCTGCGCGGAACGTTTGGCCGCACCTTGACCGGCATCCGGTTCAACGAGGACAGGATGCGCGCGCTCGGCCTCTCCGCCTGGTCGCACAAGGCGCTGGCGTTCGCCTTCTCTTCGCTTCTGGCCGGGGTGGCCGGCATCCTGGCCGCACAGCACACGCTGTTCGTCTCGCCCGAATTGCTGGTCTGGACGGTTTCCGGCGAGGTGCTGATCGTGGTCATTCTGGGCGGGCTTGGCACGCTGGTCGGCCCGATCGTCGGCGCCGCCCTTCTGGTTCTGCTGAAGCACGAGGTCGGCGCCTACACCAACCACTGGCATTTGATCATCGGCCTGTTCCTGATCGCGGCGGTGATGGCCGGCGGCCGCGGCGTCTACGGCCAGTTGGAGCATTATCTGCTGCAAAAGGCGGAGAGGCGGGCCAATGCTTGAGGTGCGCGGACTCTGCAAGCGTTTCGGCGGCCTGGAGGTCTCGCGAAACATCGACATGCGGCTGGAAAAGGGCGAAAGGCGCGTGGTGCTGGGGCCCAATGGCGCCGGCAAGACGACGCTGTTCAACCTGCTGGCCGGGACTTTGAAGCCGACATCGGGCGAAATCCTGCTCGACGGAGCGCACATCCAGCATCTGAGCGTTGAAAAGCGTGCCCGACTCGGGCTTTCGCGCAGCTACCAGAAGAACAATCTCTTCGAGGGACT
>JAUIBM010000295.1 GCA_030428345.1 Alphaproteobacteria bacterium
GATTCAGCCCGGCGCGGCGTTCATCAGGGCCTCGCGCGCCTTGACAATTTCGGGTTCCGCCGCCCGGTGGCATGCGACCGCATGGTCGTCTCCCGCCTGCTGCAGCCTCGGCATCTCCGCGCGGCAGCGATCCTGCGCATAGGCGCAACGCCCGGCGAACCGGCATCCGGCAGGCGGGGAAATCGGGCTCGACGGGTCGCCCATCAGCCTGATGCGTTCATTGGCCGGCGGCCCGACCCGTTCCGGCGAGGGCACCGCCGAGATCAGCGCGTGAGTGTAAGGGTGCATCGGGCGGCTAAACAGTTCCCGGCGCGAACCGATCTCCACGATCTGCCCCAGATACATGACCGCGATCCGGTCGCAAAGATGCTGCACCACCGCGAGGTCATGGCTGATGAAAAGGTAGGAAAGCCCAAGCTCGCGCTTCAGCCGCGCCAGCAGGTTCAGGATCTGGGCCTGGATCGCCACGTCCAGCGCCGAGACCGGCTCGTCGCAGATCACCAGCCTTGGATGGGTTGCCAGCGCGCGCGCGACGCCGATCCTCTGCCGCTGGCCACCGGAGAACTGATGCGGGAACAGCTGCTGCTGCTCGGGACGCAGCCCTACCAGTTCAAACAGCTGGTCCACCCGTTGCGAGCGTTCGGCCGGAGTACCGATCTGCAGCAGGTCGAGCGGCCGGCGCACGATCGCCCCCGCTCTTTCGCGCGGATTAAGCGAGGCGTAGGGATCCTGGAACACGACCTGGATGTGCCGGCGCGCCTGCTTCAGCCGGCCTCCCTCCAGATGCGTGATGTCCTCGCCATTGAGGTGCACGGCGCCGGAGGTGATCTCGGTGAGTCGCGCGCAGGCCATCGCGGCGGTGGTCTTGCCCGACCCGCTCTCGCCGACAAGTCCGAAGGCGACGCCTTGAGCGACGGCGAAGGAAACGCCATCGACCGCATGCACCAGCGCGCCCTTGCCGGCGGGAAAATGGACCTTCAGATCGGTCACTTCGAGCACATTCGCCTGCCCGTTCATGCCGCATTCCCCTCGGTTTCCAGCCAGCAGGCGACAGCGCGGCCGTCGCCGGCGGCATGAAGCGCCGGGTCCTGGCTCCGGCACTTGCCAAACGCGCTGGCGCATCTGGGCGCGAAGGCGCAGCCGGGCCTGTTGAGTTCGCGCGGGGCGGGAACGACGCCGGGAATTTCGAACAGCGGCGCCGGCTCATCGTCCGGTGGCATCGCCAGCCGGGGAATGCAGGAGACCAGGCCGCGCGTATAGGGATGGCGCGGATCGCGTACGAAGTCGGCGACAGGACCTTCCTCGATCTTGCGGCCGGCATACATGACCAGCACCCGGTCGGTCATCTGGGCAACAACGCCGATGTCGTGGGTGATCAGGATGATCGCCGCGCCGATCTTCTTCTGGAGATCGCGGAAGAGATCGAAAATCTGCGCCTGCACCGTCACGTCCAGCGCCGTTGTCGGCTCGTCCGCAATCAGGATCTTCGGTTCGCACACCAGGGCGATGGCGATCATGACGCGCTGGCGCATGCCGCCGGAAAGCTGGTGCGGGTAGTCGTGCGCCCGTTTGTCGGGCGAAGGGATGCCGACAAGGGACAGCATCTCCACGGCGCGCGCCCAGGCCTTCGACTGGGACAGCCCGAAATGAGCCCGCGCGGTCTCGGCGATCTGCTCGCCGATCGTGTAGACCGGGTTGAGGGAGGTCATCGGTTCCTGGAACACCATCGAGATGTCGTTGCCGCGCACCTGCGTCAGGCGCCTTTCGCCCGCCTTGACCAGTTCCTCGCCCTCGAACAGGATTTCCCCCTTCGATATCCTGCCGGGGGGATTGGGCACCAGGCCGATCAGGGACAGGGCGGTCACGCTCTTTCCGCAGCCCGATTCGCCCACAATCCCCAGCGTCTCGCCATGATCGAGATCGAAGGACAGATCGCGTACGACCGGGATTTCCTCGCCGCCGCTGCGAAAGGCGATCTCCAGATTGCGAACCGACAGCAGTTTGCCGCTCATCAGCGCTGCCTCAGCTTGGGATTGAAGGCGTCGTTGAGACCGTCGCCGACTAGGCTGATCGCCAGCACCGTGAGAAAGATGCACAGCCCGGGAAACGTCACGCCCCAGGAACTGTCGAGAATATAGGGTCGGTTGTCGCCGATCATGCGGCCCCAGCTGGTCGCGTTCGGATCGCTGAGCCCCAGAAAGGAAAGCCCCGCCTCGAACAGGATCGCGGTGCCGATGCTGAGCGCGGCGACGACGATCAGCGGCGGCGCCGCATTGGGCAGGATCACCCGCCAGATCAGCCGGGCATTGCCCGCGCCGATAGCGCGCTCGGCCTTCACATACTCCATCTCCCGGATGCGCTGGAACTCCGCCCGCGTCAGCCGGGCGGTGGACGTCCACGAGACGACACCGATCGCGGCGGAGATGTTGAGAAGCGTCGGCGAGAACAGCATCACCACCACCATCGCGAACAGCAGATGCGGCAGGACCTGGAAGAATTCCGTGACGCGCATCAGCAGATTGTCGACCCAGCCGCCGAAAAACCCGGCAAGGGCGCCCACCGAAACGCCGATCAGGACCGTCAGGCAGGCGGCGGAAAACCCGACCAGCAGCGTTACGCGGCCGCCATTGATCAGCCCGGCGAGAAGGTCGCGGCCCAGATAGTCGGTTCCCAGGATGTATTCGGACTGGCCCGGCGGCGTGAGCGGCATCCAGACCATTTCGCGCGGCGGCACGGTATAGACATACGGCCCGATCAACGAGATCACGATGATCGCAGCGAGGATGGCGAGGCCAACCAGGGCTGCATGGTTCTGCCGGAACATGCGCCAGGCCTGAAGCGAGGGTGAGACGGGCTTCGGCGCGGCCGCGAGCGGGCCGGATACATGCATTGCATCGCTCATTGGGCTTTGATCCTGGGGTCGATGCGTCGGACGAGGAAATCGGTGAGCAGGTTCATCGCCACGACCATGACCGATGAAAAGAAAAGGATGCCCAGCAGCGTGGGGGTGTCGCGGCGAAGGATCGATTCGAACGCCAGGGTTCCCAGTCCCGGCCATGCGAACACGGTCTCCACCAGCACCGCGCCTGAAATGACCTGCCCGAATTGCAGCCCCGCGAAGGTCACCACCGGCAGGACCGCATTGCGCAGCGCATGCTTGTAGATGACGAGCCGGCGCGGCAGGCCCTTGGCGCGCGCCGTGCGGACATAGTCCGATTCCAGGACCTCCAGCATGCTCGCCCGCGACAGCCGGCTGTAGAAAGCCAGATAGATCAACGCCAGCGTCAAAGCGGGCAGGATCAGGTGATGCAGGACGTCAAGCACATACATCACGCCGCTCGCCGCGCCGTCCGAACTCGACATGCCGGAAATCGGCAGGATCGGAATGGCGACGGACAGCAGCAGGATCAGCATGATGCCGACCCAGAAAGCGGGTGCGGAAAATCCCGCAAGCGAAAGAACCGTGACCAGGTGGCTGAGGACGGATCGCCGCTTCTGTGCGGAAAAGACGCCGAGCACCGTGCACACGAGAATCGCCGACAGGAGCGCCGTTCCGACCAGAAGCAGCGTCGGGCCAACCCGCCCGGCGATCAGTTGAGTCACCGGCTGGTCGTAATACAGCGAATAGCCCAGATCGCCCTGCACCACGCGGCCGAGATAGGTTGCGATCTGGATGTAGAGAGGACGGTCGAGACCGAAATGGGCGCGCAGGTCGGCGATCTGTTCCGGCGTCGCCCCGCCCATCTCCCCTACCAGCACCTCGACCGGATCGCCGGGCGCGACATGGATCAGGGCGAAGTTCAGGATCAGCACCGCGATCAGCAGGAGCACCGCGTTCGACAGCTTGATGACGGAACCGTTGAGCATGTCATGCCCTTGTGAACGAGGAAGGAACCAGGGCCGGCGTCGCGCGCCGGCCCTGCTTGCCGGAAGGGCTTATTTTTCCAGATACACGTCGGACATCGGCGCCAGTGCGCCGAAGGGCGAGGCCGGCAGGTTTCCGATGCCGTCGTGGTAGACGGTGACCGAAAAATCCTCGGGCATGTAGATGAAGACGAGATCGGTCTGAATCTTCTTCTGGAACTCGGCATACAGCGCCTTGCGCTTGTCGAAATCGGATTCGACCGCCGCGGCATTGAGCAAGGCGTCAACCTCGGGATTGCAATAGCCCTCGGTGTTCGACCAGATCACATTCTTGATGTTGTCGCAGAGGAAGTGACGATGCACGCCGATAGTCGGATCGGGATAGTTGAACGAGCCGTTCATGGTGGCGTCATAGTCCCAGCTTGAGATCCGCTTCACCCAGGTTCCGAAGTCGGGCGCGCGGCGCAATTCGACCTTGATGTCCAGCTTCGCGAGTTGCGCCTGGATATATTCGGCCATCGGCACATGGGCCTGCGGAGCCCAGCTCGGCACATCCAGCACGAAGGAGAAGCGCGAACCGTCTGCGCCCACCTTGTAGCCCGCCTCGTCCAGCATGGCGGCCGCCTTCTTCATGTCGGGCTCGTACATCGGAACGTCGGCGGAATAGAACGGATTGCCGGTGTGCAGCGGCCCCGTGCCGGGGACGGCGCGTCCGCCGAAGATCACCTTGGACAGGAAACCGGTGTCGATCGCATGGGCCAGCGCCTCGCGCACTGCCCGATTGCTGAAAGGCTCGCGGCGAAGGTTCATCTCCAGATAATGGACATAGCCGATCGCATCATAGCCGTCGGTGGTGATGTTCACGCCCTTGGCTTTCTCAAGGCGCGAGGCGTCGTTCGGGCGGACGCCGGCGAAGGGCGCATAGTCGATCTCGCCCTTTTCCAGCATCAGCACGCGGGTAAGCGGGTCCTTGACCAGCGGATAGACGATCTTGTCGAGATGCGGCTTGCCGGGGATGAAGAAATCCGGG
>JAUIBM010000296.1 GCA_030428345.1 Alphaproteobacteria bacterium
TTGATCTCGCGGGTGTTGCGCTCGACCATCTGCGAATAGGAATCGATCATCGATTCCAGCTCCCGGATACGGGTGATGTTCTGGCAGACCAGAACCGCCAGTTCCTGGTTGTCTTCCTCGGTCGCGGTCAGGTCGAGCGCGACGACCATGGTTCGACGCTTCTTCTTGAAGCTGCTCTCAGCGGTAAAACGTCCGGTTTCCGACAGGCCCCGCTCCATCGCCTCGCGGTCGATGTCGGGAAAGACCTCCATCAGACCGCGCCCGCCTTCGGCTTCGGGGTTGGCGAACCAGTCGTCGAAGGTGTCGTTGGTGAAGCGGAACTGCAGGTTCCTGCGGTCCACCAGGGCAACGCCGACGCCGATGGCGCGCAGCAAGTGCTCGTTGATAGCGGCAATCGACATGCGTTCAGCTCACGATCATCGGTCGTCTTTTTTCGAACTCGACGACCACGGCGTCGACATCCTGCGGTTCGATGCCATGCGCGGAAAGCGTGTCGGCGAGCACGACCTTCAGATCGTCGAAATGCGAGTCCCTGATATCCAGGCGGGCATGGAGCTGACGCAGCTGGCTGTCGGAATAGGACGCCGGTCCGCCAAGCAGCGAGGCGATGAACTTGGTCTGGTGATCGACCATTCTGCCCATGTCGACATCCTCGAAAAAGGGTCCGATCTCGTCATTGTCCAGCAAGGCGTCGTAAAAGCTCAGCACGATCTTGCTGATCTGCGAGAACCCGCCATACTTGTCGAATAAAGTCTGCCCGTTCATTCGACCATCCTTTCCGCTTCCTATTGGGAATACTCCCTAATTTGCAGGATTGGAACCTGCGGGCTGCGCTAGCGTGATTTGCGCCGGGAAAGAAGAGGTGCGGCCTCGCCTGTTACAATTGAAACAAATCGGGGCACTTTTGAAACATGACCGATACACTCGGTCTTGAGAAGTGAGGATGATGGACCAGTCCGCCCCGGATCAGGCTGAAATGTGTACGGCAATGGCCCGGCTTGATGCCGATGGCAGGATTTGCGCTGCCTCGGGCGAACTTAGAGCCTTCGACAGGCTGGAAGACTTCCTCGACGGCGTGGCAGGCGTGCTCGGCGCGAACCTCGCCAGCAACAAGGCGACGGCGCCGGCGCTGATGAAGCGCTGGGGCGACCCTGTCGCGGCGCCTGTCGAAATCCTTCGCAAGGACGGCACACGCCGCCTGCTGACCAGCTACATCCATGAAGACGGCGGACCGGTTTATCTGAGCATCGCGACAGCCGGCGGCGACGGCGAGACCGGCCAAGCCAGGGAATTGCTCGCCGACGCGATCGAATCCATTTCGGAGGGCTTCGCCCTTTACGACGAGGACGACCGGCTCGTGATCTGCAATGACCGCTACCGCGAGATGAACCGGGCGGTCGAGGAAGTCATCCAGCCGGGGATGAGCTGGGAAATGCTGATGCGCACCTCGGCGCGGCGCGGCGTCTACAAGGAAGCGATCGGGCGCGAGGAGGAATGGGTTTCCGAGCGGCTCGCCAACGGCATCGAATACATTCGGGACTACGAGCTGCGTCACACCGACGGCAGCGCCTATCTGGTCTCCGTACATCCCACCAAGCTTGGCGGCTTCGTGGTGACCCGAACCGACATCACCGCCATGAAACAGGCCGAAGCCGCGGAGCGCGACAGCGATCTCCTGGTGCGAAAGGTGCTCGATTCCTCCTCCGCCGTGGTCATCATGGCGCGTATCGGCGACGGCCATATCCTCTACCAGTCGCCGGCGGCAAACGAGCTGTTCGGCGAGGCGAAGGATGCGGCCACGCTCTACGTGAACCAGACCGACCGCGCCGACTACGTCACCGAAATCCTGGTCGACGGGCGCGTCGACGATTTCAGGGTCGAGGCCTACCGGCCGAATGGCGAGATCTTCAACGCCTCCTTGTCCGGCCGGATCGCCGAGTTCAAGGGCGAGGAAGTCATCGTCTCGCATATCCGCGACCTGACCCCGCAGCTCGAGACCGAGGCGATGATCCGCAAGGTGCTCGAAGCTTGTCCGGTGCCCGTCCAGATGACCCGCGCCGACAGCGGCGAGACCTTGTTCCGCAGTCCGGACGCGATCGCGCTGTTCGGCGATGTCGGCAACGCCTACCGCTATTACGCAAATCCGGGCGACCGTGAGCGCTATCTCGAACTGCTCTACTATGACGGCTATGTCGAGAACCTGAAGATCGAACTGATCAATGTGCGCGGCGAGAAGTTCTGGGGTGCGATTTCCTCGCGTCTGATCGATTTCAGGGGCGACAAGGTGATCGTTTCCAATACGCGCGATCTCACAGACGAACTGGCGCTTCAGGAGGAACTGACGCAGCAGCGCGAATTGCTGTTCCAGAACGAGAAGATGTCGGCGCTCGGCGAATTGCTCGCCGGCGTGGCGCATGAACTCAACAACCCGCTTTCGGTCGTCGTCGGCCATTCGCTGATGCTGCGCGAGGAGACGGACGACCAGTCGCTGCTGGACCGCATCGAAAAGATCAGCCGGTCGGCGGAGCGCTGTGCCAAGATCGTCAAGACCTTCCTCGCCATGGCGCGCCAGCGTCCGGCGCGGCTCGAACCGCTCGACATCGACAGCCTGCTCAAGACCGCCGCGGACGTGATGGGCTACAGCCTTGGTGGCCAGGAAACGACGATCACGACCGAGGTCGCGCCGGGCATTCCCGAAATTCGCGCCGATCCCGAGCAGATCACGCAGGTCATCATCAATCTCGTGATCAACGCGCAGAACGCCATCGCCGATTCCGGCAAGGGTGGGGCGATCGTCATCGCCGCCGGTTTCAATCGCAAGTCCCGGATGCTGGAAATCAGCGTTTCCGACGACGGGCCGGGCATTCCCGATGCGATCAAGCCCAGGATATTCGAACCCTTCTTCACCACCAAGGATGTCGGCAAGGGCACGGGGATCGGCCTCGCCTTCTGTCACCGGACCATCCACTCCCACAATGGCCGTATCTGGCTCGACCCGGACCATCGCGACGGAAGCCGTTTCGTGATCGCGCTGCCGGCCGGCGATGAGCCGCCGCTGCAGCCTGCCGCCGATGCCGGCAAGGCCGCCGGTCTCGCCGGCGTCAGGGCATTGGTGGTCGATGACGAGGAAGATGTCGCCGACCTGATCTCGGAAATCCTGCGGCGCGACGGCTGCGCGGTAACGATCGCGACCTCCGGCGCGGAGGCGCTCGAACATCTTGGCCGCGGCGGTTACGACGTCGTGTTGAGCGACCTCAACATGCCGGAGATGGATGGAAGGGGCCTGTTCGACGCGATCAGGCAAAGCCATCGCGAAATGGCCGGACGCATAGCCTTCATCACGGGCGATTCCATGGGGCCCGCCTCGCAGAAATTCCTCGGCGAGTCGAAAAGCCCCTATCTGGAAAAGCCGATTTCACCGATCGAGCTGCGCAAGCTGGTGCAGGGTCTTCTCGATGGCAACAGGCGGGACGGGAATGCCAAACGATAACACGCGTGTACTCGTATGCGACGACGAACTGGATGTCCGCGAAATGCTGCAGGAATATCTGCGCAAGCGCGGTTTCGACGTGGTTTCGGCGGCCAATGCCGAACAATTGCGGGTCATGCTGGAAGGGGGCGGTTTCGATCTCATCGTGCTCGACATCAACATGCCGGGCGAGGACGGGCTGAGCGCGCTGCGCAAGCTGCGCAAGGACAACAACATTCCCGTCATCATGCTGACCGCCGCCGGCGAACCGGTCGACCGCATCATTGGCCTCGAAATGGGCGCGGACGACTATCTGGGAAAGCCGGTGGATTTGCGTGAGCTGGAGGCGCGGATCAAGGCGGTGCTGCGGCGCGGCGTCGGTTCGGACGCCGACGAACTCCAGCGCACCGGGCGCGCGAAATTCGGCAATCACTATCTCGATCTGGAAGCCGCCAGGCTGGTCGGCGAGAATGGCGAGGAGGTGCCGCTGACGGCGATGGAGTACAACCTGCTCAAGCTGTTTGCGCAAAATCGCGGCCGGGTCCTCAATCGCGACCAGATCCTCGAACAGGCGCATGATCGCTCCTGGGATCCGTTCGACCGCTCGATCGACATCCGGATTTCGAGGCTGCGGCGTAAGATCGAGCCCAACCCGGAAAAGCCAGCCTTCATCCGCACCGTGCGCGGGATCGGCTATGTCTACGATCCCGATAATGGTTGAAGATTGGCCTGAAGGCGGAAACCGCCTTCAGGCCACCTCGTCGAGCACCGCTTCATGGTGCCGGCTTTCGGGATCGTCGGCCCGCATGCACCGCGCCATGACCTGCATGGCGATCCGCGTTCCGACTTGGTGACGGGGAGTGCCGGCCGGCGCGAATGCCGCCGGACGGCGAACCGGCGCTGCCGCGCCGTTTGGAAAGTTGAAGTCCGAGGTCGTGTTCATTGCCCTGTTCCATTGCTGGTTCGTGTGAACCGCATGTGGCGTCCCGGTGTTTCAGCAAGGCCACGACGACGGCGATAAATGTTTCAATTGTTGCCCGGACAGGGGCGCGACAAAAAAAGGCCCGAACATGGTTCGGGCCCAGTTGGCGGAGAAACGCCTTCAGGAGGAATGGCTGGAGGAAACCGGCAGGATCAGTCTGCCGGATTGGTCGCGGAAATCACCCATGACGAGGAAGCCATCATGATGCCGTCGACGCCGATGCTCTGCCTGGCGATCGCTTCGGCCAGCGCGGCCTCGATTTCGGGGCGGCGCTCCTCGGCCAGTTCGCCGGCCTCGCGGAATACTTCGCCCGCCGGACCGATGGCAAGCTGGAACGCGATCGCATCGGCGACGTCCTTGCCGATGAATACCGGTACATCGACACGCTCGAGCGCGATATCGCTGTAGCCCGCGATCTCCATCTGCCTGGTGACCGTC
>JAUIBM010000297.1 GCA_030428345.1 Alphaproteobacteria bacterium
GCGGCACCTTCACCGATCTGTGCCTGTTCGACGATCAAACCGGCATAACGATCTTCGTCAAGACGCCGACCACCACCGGGGAGCAGGCGATTGCCGTGATCGACGCAACGCGCACCGCCCTGGCCAGGGCGGGCCTCGAAGCGGCCGACCTTGCCGGCTTCGCCCACGGAACCACGGTCGCCACCAACGCGATCCTGGAGCGCAAGGGCGCTCGCACCGCCTTGCTGATAACGGAAGGCTTTGGCGATCTGCTGGCGATCGGACGCCAGACCAGGGCGCATCTCTACGACCAGTATGCGCGAAATCCGGACCCCCTGGTTCCACGCGATCTGGTATTCGAAATTCCCGAACGCTGTACAAGCGATGGCGAGGTTCGAACCGAACTGGACGAGGACGCGATCCATCGCGCCATCGAAGGGATGCGGCAGCGGGATGTGGAGACTGTCGCGATCGCGTTTCTGCATTCCTACGCCAACCCGGAGCATGAGCGGCGCGCCGCGGATATCCTGCGCTCGCACGCTCCGCACCTTAAGGTTTCCATTTCCAGCGATGTCCTGCCCGAGCCGGGAGAATTCGAGCGGACATCGACCACGGTCATGAACGCCTATCTGATGCCTCCCCTGCGCGATTATCTCGGCAGGATCGCAGACACGCTCACGAGCGACGGAGTCACAGTCGAACCGGCGATCATGCAGTCGGCCGGCGGCGTGATGCAGATTGGGACGGCGAGCGGGCGCAAGGCGGTGCATACCTGTCTTTCCGGACCGGCGGCCGGCATGCTCGGTGCGCAACGCTTCGCGCAGGCTGCGGGACATTCCAATGTCGTCACGATCGACATGGGCGGAACCAGCTTCGACGTCGGACTGATCCAGGACGGCAACATCCTCACCCGCTATGAAAGCGAGGTCGAGGGCTTTCCTATCCGTGTGCCGATGTTCGACATCGTCACACTCGGCGCCGGCGGCGGCAGCATCGCGAGCGTGGACGCGGGCGGCCTGCTGAAGGTGGGTCCCGAAAGCGCCGGCGCACGGCCCGGCCCTGCCGCCTACGGCAAATCGGGTGAAAGAGCCACGGTGACGGACGCCAATGTCGTGCTCGGCAGGTTGCGCGCGGGCCGCAATCTGGGCGGCGGGATCGTCGTCGACGCTGAAAGGGCCGCGGCCGCGATTGCCCATGATGTGGCCGATCCCCTCGGCATATCGGTCGAACAGGCTGCAAGGGGCATTCTTGATGTCGTCAACGCCGCCATGGTTCGCGGCATGCGCCGCATCACGGTCGAGCGTGGTCTGGACCCGAGGGATTTCGCGGTGATGGCCTTTGGCGGCGCAGGTCCGCTGCACGCCGCCGATCTTTGCGCGGCGCTGGATGTGAGGACGCTGATCGTGCCGCCCTCGCCCGGACTCCTCTGCGGCATCGGATTGCTGCTGGCCCCGTGGAAGCACGAGGAGACCGGAATGATCGACGCCATGGCCGGAGGACTATCGGGCGCAGCACTCGATGCGGCGATCGCGGAATTGCACGAACGCGTCCTGCTTCAGGCAAGGCGGGATGCGGTCGATCCGCAGGCCGTGACGCTCGAGGCGACGCTGGACATGTGTTACCTCGGCCAGGGTCACCATATCGCGGTTGAGTATCGCGACGGCGACCTTGAGGCTTCCCTCGACCGGTTCCATGCGATGCACCGGCGCTCCTTCGGCTATGAGCGCCGCGAACGCCCGGTCAAGATCCGGCTGGTGCGGCTGGCCGGCAAGGCTCCCGCGCCGAGCGACCGCCTGCCGCTTCCAGAAATCATCGAGGGCGAGGATCCCCAGATCGGCAGCAGCAGCATGTGGATCGACGGAGCACGGCGCGACGTCCCGGTCTACGACCGCGCCCGGATGGCGCCCGGCTCGCGGCTTGTCGGGCCGCTGATCGTCGAGCAACAGGACACCACGCTTGTCGTCGGATCGCAGGAGCTTTTCGTCGATCCCCATGGCAGCATCATCATCGGAATGAACGGATGAAGAACGACCCCATTTTGGCAGAAGTCGTGCGCCACGGGCTGCAGGCGGTGGCCGAGGAAATGGGCGCGGCGCTGATCCGCACCGCCCACTCGGTCAACATCCGCGACCGGCGCGATTTCTCCTGCGGCGTCTTCGACCGCGAAGGCCGGCTGATCGCGCAGGCCGAGCACATCCCTGTCCATCTCGGCCTCATCGCGGGCGTGGTCCAGAGGACCCTTGAAGCCCTGAAGGCGGAAATACCGCAAGCCAGCATGATCGTGACCAACGATCCCTGGCTCACCGGTTCGCACCTTCCCGATGTGGTGGTCATCGCCCCGGTCGATCACGAGGGCAAGCGGCTGGGATATGTCGCAAACATGGCGCATCAGGTCGATCTGGGCGGCATGGCGCCGGGAAGCCTGGCGCTGGGCACCGTCGAGATCATGCAGGAAGGGTTGCGGGTGCCGCCGATGATGCTGGTCCGCGACGCCGCAATCGAGGCGTCCACGCTGGCGCTCTTCAAGCTCGCCAGCCGGACGCCGGAGATGATCGAGGGCGATCTGCTGGCGCAGGCCGCGGCCAATTCGACGGGCACCCGCCGCCTCGTGGAAATGGTGACGCGAACCGGCGCGGAACGCTTCGAGGATGCCGTCGACACCCTGATCGCCACCACATCGAAACGGCTGGAGAAATGCCTCCAGGAACTGGAAGGACGCGAAGGCGTTTTCGAGGATGTGCTGGAGTGGTCGCAAGACGGCGTCAATGTCGACCTGCCGATCCGGGTTCGCCTGGCGATCGCCGGCGGTCGTCTCTCCGCCGATTTCTCCGGAACCGCCCGTCAGGTGGCAGGGCCGGTCAACGCCCCGCGCTTCCTCACCTTCAGTTGCCTGCTCTACGCGATCAAGGCGATGCTCGATCCGGCGCTCGCCTCCAATTGCGGGATGATGACCCAGATCGATCTCGTGACGCCGGAACGCAGCATCGTCGACGCCGCCCCGCCGGCTGCTGTCGCGCTGTGCACGTCGATAACCAGCCAGCGCATTACCGACGCCTTGCTGGGCGCCTTCAACCGGATGCTGCCGGACCGCGCGATCGCGGCCTCGACCGGCAGCATGAACGCGCTGATACTGGGCGGCGTCGACGCGCGCACCGCCAAGGCCTACTCCTATGTCGAGACCTATGGCGGCGGTCAGGGCGGCATGCGGGGGCGCAATGGCGCGGACGGCGTGCACTCGCACATGACCAACACGGCCAACAGCCCGATCGAACTGATCGAGCGCGAATACCCGCTGACGGTCCTGCACTACGGCCTGGTGCCGGAAAGCGGCGGCGTCGGAATGTTCAGCGGCGGCAAGGGCCTCACGCGCTCGATCCGGCTTGAATCCGATGCCGTGGTGACCGTCCATCTCGACCGCACGCGGCACCGCCCCTGGGGCGTGGGCGGCGGCGAACCGGGCGGCTTCTCGCGCATTGTCGTCGAAGATGCGGCCGGCAGGCGGGAATTGCCGGGAAAGAGCACGGTTCCGCTTTCGCGCGGCGCGGTCGTCACGGTGGAGACCGCGGGCGGCGGCGGCTGGGGCAGGAAGTAATCGGGCGGCGGAGCTATGGGCCGTAAACCGGCCAAGCGTCCCCTATGCTTTGGTCCTTTCCGACCGCGGATCGTAGAGCGGCTTCAGCGAGGCTTCAGCCACGAAGCGCGCTCCGGCGATCTCGATTTCATAGCTTGAGGCAAGGACGCTCGACGCGTCTTCCCCGGCGCAGGGCACATATCCAAGACCGATCGCCGCGCCCAGCGTGTGGCCGTAATTGCCCGAGGTGAGGTAGCCGACAACCTCGCCATCGCGCACGATCGGCTCGCCATGATAGAGCAGCGGCTCGGGATCGCTCAGGCGGAACTGCACGAAGCGGCGCGCCAGTCCCTCTTCCTTCTTTCGCATGACCGCTTCGCGGCCGATGAAATCCGGCTTGTTGGTCCTGACGGCGAAGCCGAGCCCGGCCTCCAGAACATGATCCTCTTCCGTGATGTCGTGGCCGAAATGGCGGAACGCCTTTTCGATCCGGCAGGTATCCATGGCGTGCAGGCCGCAGAGCTTCAGGTCGAGTCCCTCCCCGGCTGCCAGCACGGTTTCAAGCACATGGGCGCACTGGTCGGAGCTGACATAGAGTTCCCATCCCAACTCGCCGACATAGGAGACCCTATGCGCCCTGGCGCGGCCGAGGCCAATGTCGATGGTGGCCGCCGAGCCGAATGGGTGCGCCTCGTTGGACCAGTCGTGCCAGGGCGCCGCGCGCTCCAGCAGCTTTCGCGAGTTCGGCCCCATCACCGCCAGCACGCCTTCCGAGGCAGTCATGTCGATGATCGAGACGGCGAAATCGCCGCGATGGCGCAGCATCCAGCTCTGGTCGCGAACGATCGTGGCGGCCGGCGTGACGAGCAGGTAGCGCGTTTCCTCCAGCCGCGTGACGGTGATGTCGGCCTCGATCCCGCCGCGCTCGTTCAGGAACTGGGTATAGACGATCCTGCCGATCGGCACCGACATCTCGGCGCCGCAGATTCGGTTGAGGAAAGCTTCTGCGTCACGCCCGTCGACCACAAGCTTGCCGAAGGAACTCATGTCGTAGAGCCCGATATTCTCGCGGATCGCCTTGTGTTCGGCGGCGCAATTGGCGAACCAGTTCTGCCGCTTCCAGGAATATTCATACGCCGCCTTCTGGCCGTCGCGGGCGAACCAGTTCGCCCGCTCCCAGCCAGCCGCCTCCCCGAAGACAGCGCCTTGCGCGCGCAGCGCATCGTGGAAGGGTGAGCGCCGGACCCCGCGAGCCGTCGCCTTCTGGCGATAGGGAAAGTGATCCGCATACAGCAGGCCCAGCGTCTCCTTGGCGCGCTCGACGAGATAGGTCCG
>JAUIBM010000298.1 GCA_030428345.1 Alphaproteobacteria bacterium
ATTGACCTGCGCGCGTTATATGGGGAGCAACTCTCGGATCCTGCTGACAAAGAACAAAATTTTTCTGGGCAAGAAAGGAACCGGACTCGACTCAGGGACTTGGTTCGCTCGCTTGTTCCCAGGTCTGATGTCTCCTACCCGGAGGCGATGCTGATCGCAAATACAATAATACACGATGCCTCGCTACGATCAGCCGTTCAGAGAATCGCACTCCTCAAAGCTTATTCTGGCCAGGAACAGATATTTTTATGTTTCTGTAACCGTCGTTTGGGGGGGAAGTTCCAAGACTTTTGCATGAAGTTTGACTCCGAAATTAGAGAAATCGAAGCGGCTATGCGGTAGAATGAGTTACTTGATTCGCCTCACAAAATTGGTCGCGTTCTTTGTATTTATTTGCATGGATTCTGCCGCTCTAGCGCAATCTAGGGAGACTGATGCGTTTGTGGATAGCCTCGCCAACCGGATCGTATCTGTTTGGGAAAATGAAACAAAAGATACCATCGCACTTCTCCACCCCGACCTCAACAATTCCGCAAAGGTAATTCCGCTTGAGATTGTTTCAACAAAGGGCGCATCGGGCGATTGCAACCTGTCTCCCCGCGTGGAAATGCGATCGAGCGGCCCCGTCGCCGTGTTGCCAAAAATATTGATATATTATCAACTATACTTAGCGCAGCCATCAATGCTGAACTACTTTGGATTTGGAGAATATAGCGATGCAACAGCTATAATTAAATATTCGTATTTTCTGTCGGAAAAACTATTGTTGGAGGAAAGAAACTGCCTATCTGCCCAGAGCGGAGCGATGCGCCCCACTTTAAAAATTGAAAGCTTTCACTTTTTCTCACCAAATCCCGACGGCTATAATCGTGTCTTGTCTGATGCAATGCGGAGACCGATGGCAATGGAATTGGCAGACTACGTTGCCAGTGCGCCGTTCTTTCAAATCTTGCTCCACGAAACCGCTCACGTAGTACTTGGGCATCTAGGGAAGCATGGCTCTGAGGGCTACGAATTTCAAGCGGACGCATTTGCAACTGAGATCATGCTTGAGAACGGGATCCCTCCCTCCCTTTCCGCCCCAGCCTTTTTGCTAATGGCCAGTTATGGCGGTGATACTATGTATTGTCGGATGCTGCTTACGATGAATCCAGTAAGTCGTAGCGCTAATCTGGCGAAGCCTATCGCCCGATATAGCCGAGAGATTGATAGATTGACCACACAGTTGCGCGCGATCGCTTCGGAGACGTGCCCGAACTTGCAATAACTAGCCTTTTTCGCGCATCAGACGGCCCTGCTCGCGCTTCCAGTCGCGCTCCTTGGCGACATCGCGCTTGTCATGCGCCTTGCGGCCCTTGGCCAGCGCGATCTGCAGCTTGGCCATTCCCCGGTCGTTGAAATAGAGCCGGTTGGGCACGATCGTCATGCCCTCGCGATTGACGCCGTTGATCAGCTCGATCATCTGCTTGCGATGCAAGAGCAGCTTGCGGCGGCGGCGCGGCGTATGGTTGAAGCGATTGGCTTCCAGATATTCGGGAATATAGGAGTTGATCAACCAGAGTTCGCCACCTTCCTCGGTGGCGTAGCTCTCGGCTATGTTGGCCCTGCCATTCCTCAACGACTTGACCTCGGTGCCGGTCAGCATGATGCCGGCCTCCATCGTCTCGATGAATTCGTAATTGTGGCGCGCCTTGCGGTTGTCCGCGATCAGCTTGCCGTTGTCGTTGTCTTTTCTGGGCGCCATCTGCTTCAGTTCATGATTCCGGCATGGACCATGGCGTCGCGGACCCGGGCCTTCGTGGTTTCCTCCAGCGCGACCAGCGGCGAGCGGACGCGGTCGGTCATCTTGCCGAGCAGCGCGAGCGCATGCTTGGCGCCGCCCGGGCTTGGCTCCACGAACAGGGCCTGATGCAGCGGGCCGAGCTTGTCCTGGATGGCGAGCGCCGCGTCGAACCGCCCCGCAAGGCACTCTTCCTGGAACTGCGCGCACAAGCGCGGCGCGACATTGGCCGTGACCGAGATGCATCCGACCCCGCCATGCGCCATGAAACCGAGCGCGGTAATGTCCTCGCCCGAAAGCTGGATGAAATCCTCGCCGCAGACGCGGCGCTGCTCGGTGGCGCGGCCGAGATTGGCGGTCGCGTCCTTGACGCCGACGATATTGCCGTGCGCGCGATACAATTCGGCCATCGTCTCGCTCGACATGTCGATGATCGAGCGCCCGGGAATGTTGTAGATGAAGACCGGTATGGAGATCGCCTCCGCGACGGCGGCAAAATGCGCCTTCATGCCGCGCTGGTTGGGCCTGTTGTAATAGGGCGTGACGACGAGCACCGCATCCGCGCCAGCCTTCTCGGCGAACACCGCCAGATCGACCGCCTCGCTGGTATTGTTGGAACCCGCTCCGGCGATTACCGGCACGCGCCCGCGCGCGACATTGACCGTCACCTCGACCACATGCTTGTGCTCGTCATGCGAAAGAGTCGGCGATTCCCCGGTCGTGCCAACCGGAACCAGACCATGGCTGCCTTCCTGGATCTGCCATTCCACGAACTCGCGAAACGCCTTCTCGTCGATGGCGCCGTCATCGGTGAATGGCGTCACCAGCGCGGGCATGGAGCCCCTGAACCTCGTATCAATCATCGCCTGAAGCGCTCCTCCGGCGATCCGCGCCGCCGCCTGTCAAAATCGTGCCGGACAATAACCATGGCTCGTTCCCGCCGCAAGCAGGCTACGGCTCCAAACGCCGCGCGCAGACGGATGCAACGAAATTTCAACATCGCGGCAAGGAGTTGTTAACGTTCGATACATCTATTGTCCCGATGATGCCACAAACAGGCTGCATGAAGGGTCGCGTCCGACCGGCAGCAGGATTGATCGAAACCCATCCGATGACCGCCTCGAACAGATTTCGCTTCAGCGCCTTGCTTACGGCAGGCATCTTGTCGGCAGCCTCGCTTTCGGCTGCGCCGGTGCATGGCCAGCAATTTCCAACGGTTCCCGCCTCCAAGGTTCCGGTGCCAACGCCGAGCCCGCGCGGAGATACCGAACCCACTGCCTTCCTCGCGCCGCAGGCGGACGACCCGATCGTCGAGATCATCAAACGGTCGACGGCGCTCGCCCGGCCCGCGCAAAGCGGCGCTCTGAAGGACGGACTGGATGCGCTGACCGGCAAGGATGTCGGCCGAACCTTGAGCATCGCCTCGGCAATGCCCGATGGCAGCCTTGAGCGGAAAGTGTTGCTCTGGGCGGCGGCGCTGTCCGGACAGCCTGGTCTCTCCGCCGCCCAGATTTCCGGCATTGCGGCACAACTGTCCGATTGGCCCGGACAGAATGCAATGCGCCGGAATTTCGAATCAGCGCTGGCGTCGGAGAAGCACTCGCCCGCGGGAATCATCGCCGCCTTCGGCCAGTCGCGCCCGGACAGCCTTGCCGGGGCTGTGGCCCTGGCGCAGGCCTATCTGGCGAAGGGCGACCGAAAGAAGGCGCATGCCATCATCGCTCCTTTCTGGCGCGAGCAACGGCTTTCCGCCGGCGACGAAAAATTCGTGCTTGATCGCGTTTCCAGGGCGCTGACCCAGGACGACCATCGCGTCCGCATGCACATGCAATTCTACCACGATCGCGCCAGCGACGGCATGCGGATGGCCAAGCTCTCGGGACAGGCGAGTCTGGCGAAAGCCTGGGAAGCGGTGATTCGCAACTCGAACAAGGCAGAGGCGCTGCTCGCCGCGGTTGACCTGTCCGCGCGCAAGGACCCCGGCTATCTGTTCGCCAGGATCAAGCAGGCCCGGCGCAGCGACAATCTCAAGGAAGCCGCGCGCCTTATGCTCTCGGCCCCACGCAAGAAGGCCGATCTGGGCGAGCCCGACGAATGGTGGGTCGAACGCCGCCTGGTGTCTCGCGCCGTGCTGGATGCCGGGGACGCAAGGACCGCCTACCGGATCGCGGCGGCCCATTCTGCGGAGAGCCCGCAGGAACAGGCGGAGGCGGAATTTCACGCCGGCTGGTACGCGCTGCGCTATTTGAAGGATTCAAGACGCGCCGCAAAACATTTCGCAAATATTCTGAAGGTTTCCGCCACGCCCATCAGCCAGGCGCGGGCGCATTACTGGCTGGGGCGCGCCACCTCCGGCGCAACCGCGTTGAAGCATTACCGCGCGGCGGCCCAGTTCGGCGGCACTTTCTATGGCCAGTTGGCGGCGCAGAAGACGGGCGCAGGCGCTCTGCAGATTTCGAATCCGCGACCGAGTGCTGCCGAGCGGATCCGGTTTGCAACTCGCGATCAGGTGCGCGCGATCGACCTGCTGGAATCGGCAGGGTATGAATGGCGGGCGGACGCCTTGTATCGCGATCTGGCGCGATCGCTCAACTCGCCGGGGGAACTCGCCTTGTTGGCGGCGCGCGCGGAAAAGCGCGGCAACGCCACACTTGCGCTGCAGATCGGCAAGATCGCTCATGCGCGCGGTCTGGAGGTCGACACAGTGTCGTGGCCGATCGGGGCAATTCCGGGCAGCGCGCGAATCGGCGATACTGGCCGCGCGCTGGCCTACGCCATCGCCCGGCAGGAAAGCGCCTTCAACGTTGCCGCGATCTCGCCGGCCAATGCGCGCGGTCTACTGCAATTGCTGCCCGGAACCGCCAAATCCATGGCGCGCAAGACAGGCAGCACCTACAGCCTGAAGAAGCTGACGACCGATGCGGCATACAACGCCACGCTCGGCGCCGCCTATCTCTCGGAACAACTCGACAATTTCGACAATTCCTACATTCTGACCTTTGTCGGCTATAATGCGGGACCAGGCAGGGTGCGGCAGTGGATAGAAACTTACTTTATCAAATTTCTTCACTGGCAAAGGGCGCGCTAAAGCAAGACCA
>JAUIBM010000299.1 GCA_030428345.1 Alphaproteobacteria bacterium
GGAACACGGTCAACCTGACGCGCATCGTGATCGCACTGCTGGTTCTGGGAACCGTGCTGATGACTTCCCTGACGCCCGTCACGCTTTCCGCGCTGGGCGCGGTGGCGCTGCCTCTGTCGTTCCAGTTGTGGACGCCGCTGCTCGGCATGACCTGGCTTCGCTGGGTTACCCGGCCGGCGGCGGTGTGCGGCGTGGGCTTCGGCATTGCCGCGGTGCTGCTCACTGAACCACTCGGCTATCAGATCCTTTCCTTCCTTGGCCTTGAACTGCCATGGGGCCGCTGGCCCTGGACCATCCACTCGGCGGCATGGGGCATGTTCTTCAATCTCGCCGCGGTTCTCATCGTATCGGCGATCACCAATCGCGATGCGTTCGCGGAAGAGGCGCGGGAAACCCGCCGCTTCACCAGGGACGTGCTGGGGCTCAGGGCGCGGACCAAGGCCCTGTCCTCCACGGCATGGGCGGCGTCGCTTGCCTGGGTTTTCATGGCGATCGGGCCGGGACTGGTGTTCGGCAATTTCGCCTTCGGAACATTGGGCGAAGGGCAGACAGGCTGGATCGTCGGCATGCCGCCGATCTGGGCGTGGGCGGTTCTGTTCTGGGCCCTCGGCGTTGGCCTCGTCTGGTTTCTCGCCTACAGGATGGAAATGGCAAGCCCGCTGGCCATGGACGTTCCCACTTACGAACCGCGCCCACGCCTGCGGCCGGACCAGAGCGACGCGGAACGCGAGCGATTGCGCAAATTGATCGTCTCCGGCCTTGTCGCAGGAGCGCTTGTCATTCTCGTCGCTTTCAGTTTCGGTCGCTAGCCGCGCCCATCAAACAGGAGGATTTTCCGTGAACCCGTTCGTTTTCAATACGTCAAAGAGTATCCAGTTCGGGCCGGGGCTTGCGTCGAAGATCGGCGAACTCGCCATCGCCCATATCGGCAAGCGCATCATGCTGGTGACCGATCCGGGGATGATCTCGACGGGGATCGTCGCCAAGGCGCTGGAGGCGCTGACCGCGGCGGGCGCATCGGTCGTGCTGTTCAAGGATGTGGCGGCCGATCCGCCCGAGGCGGTCATTCTTTCGGCGGCGGAACAGGCCAGATCCGCCGAAGTGGAAGGCGTCATCGGGCTCGGCGGCGGATCCTCGCTCGACGTCTCCAAGCTGGTGGCGCTGCTGGCGCTCGGCAAGGAGGAACTGAAGGATGTCTATGGCGTCGGTAATGTCAAAGGCAGCCGCCTGCCGCTGATGCTGGTCCCGACCACCGCGGGAACCGGCTCGGAGGTGACGCCGATTTCCATCGTGACAACCGGGACCAACGAGAAGATGGGCGTGGTATCGCCGGTGATCCTGCCAGATATCGCGCTGCTCGATCCGGAACTGACCCAGGGCCTGCCGCCCCACATCACCGCGGCGACCGGCATTGACGCGATGGTGCATGCGATCGAGGCCTATGCCTCCGCCAGCGCCAACAACAATCCGATCTCGCGCATGCTGGCGACACAGGCGCTTACCCTGATGGGGCGCTCCATCCTGACAGCGGTGCATGAAGGCGCCAACATGGAAGCCCGCTCCGACATGCTGCTCGGCTCGATGCTGGCGGGACAGGCCTTCGCCAATTCCCCGGTCGCGGCGGTGCATGCGCTGGCCTATCCGCTGGGCGGCCATTTCCACATTCCGCACGGCCTGTCGAACGCGCTGGTGTTGCCGCATGTCCTGCGGTTCAACTCCAAGACCGCCCCCCGGCCCTATGCCGAGCTCGCGCCCTATGCCTTTCCGGACATGGCCGACCTGCAGGGCCAGGAGGCGGCGGAAGCCTTCTGCGAGCGCCTTGCCGAGCTTTCCAAGGCATGCGGCCTGCAGCAGAGCCTGCGCGAGATGGGGATATCGGAAGGAATCTTGCCCAGACTCGCTTCCGATGCCATGAACCAGACCCGGTTGCTGGTGAACAATCCCCGGCCGGTTACCGAGGCCGATGCGCTTGCGATCTACAAGGCCGCATATTGAGAGGAAATGGAATGTCGCTTACGCTGAAAGACCCAAGCCTTCTTGAAACGCGCGCTTACGTTGCCGGAGAATGGCGCAGGGGCGAGAAGACCTTTCCGGTAGTCAATCCCGCAACCGGCAAGGAGTTCGCGCGTGTCGCCGACATGGACGCCGCCGCGGTGCGGGAGGCCATTGACGCGGCTTATGTGGCGCAGAAGGCATGGGCGGCGAAAACCGCCAAGGAACGTTGCGCCGTCCTGCTGAAATGGCAGGATTTGATGCTCGAGAACACCGAGGACCTGGCGCAGATCCTGACCGCCGAAATGGGCAAGCCGATCGGCGAGGCGCGCGGCGAGATCGCCTATGGCGCCAGCTTCATCCAATGGTTCGCCGAGGAGGCGCGCCGCGTCTATGGCGATGTCATTCCCGGCCATCAGGGCGACAAGCGCATTGTCGTGATCAAGCAGCCGGTCGGCGTCGTCGGGTCGATCACGCCCTGGAACTTCCCCAATGCGATGATCGCGCGCAAGGTGGGGCCGGCCCTTGCCTCGGGCTGCAGCTTCGTGGGACGTCCGGCGGAAAAGACGCCGCTCTCCGCCCTGGCGATGGCGGTGCTCGGCGAGCGCGCGGGCATTCCGGCAGGCGTGCTCTCCATCGTCACCGGATCGGATTCCAGAGGCATGGGCCAGGAGATGTGCAGCAACGCGAAGGTTCGCAAGCTGACCTTCACCGGCTCCACCGAGGTGGGCCGCATCCTGATGCGACAATGCGCCCACGATATCAAGAAGCTGTCGCTGGAACTGGGCGGCAATGCGCCGTTCATCGTCTTCGATGACGCCGATCTCGACAAGGCAGTGGAAGGGGCGCTGATCGCCAAATACCGCAATTCCGGCCAGACCTGCGTCTGCGCCAATCGTATCTATGCACAGCGTTCCGTGGCCGAGGCCTTCGCCGAGAAACTGGCGAGCGCGACAGCCGCCCTCAATGTCGGCGACGGCGCCAATTCCGGCACCAATATCGGCCCGCTGATCAATGAGGAAGGCCTCGCCAAGGTGGAGGAGCATGTCGCCGACGCGCTCGCCCACGGCGCGCGCGTTTTGACCGGCGGCAAGCGATCCGGACTGGGCGGCTTGTTTTACGAACCGACCGTGCTGGTGGACATCAGTTCTGAAATGAAGATCCTGCGCGAGGAAACCTTCGGTCCGATCGCGCCGATCGTCACCTTCGACACGGAGGAAGAGGCGATAGCACTCGCAAACGACACCGAATTCGGCCTGGCGTCGTATTTCTACGCGCGCGACCTCAGCCGGGTCTGGCGCGTCGCCGAGGCGCTGGAATACGGCATGGTCGGCATCAATACCGGCCTCATCTCGACGGCCGAAGCGCCGTTCGGCGGCATCAAGTCTTCGGGTCTGGGGCGCGAAGGCTCCAAATACGGCATCGAGGACTATCTGGAGATGAAATATCTCTGCATGAGCATCTGACCTGCGAAACCGGGCCGCCGCCCGGGATCGCGGGCCTTGCCGCGCATGGCGTGATTCTTGCTTCGCAAATCGCAGTTCCGGCGTCTGCCGGCATCCGGGGATTTGCTTGCAATGAACTCGCTCAGTCTCGACATCCGGATTCTGAGAACGCTTCAAAGTGTCTCCGAAACCGGCAACATCACCGAGAGCGCCCGCCGGCTTGGACGCACCCAACCGGCGATCACGCTGCAATTGCAGCGGCTCGACAATATTTGCGGCTGCAACCTGTTCCGCAATGAAGGGCGCAAGATGGTGCTGACGCCCGACGGCACGCTCGTGCTTTCCTACGCCAATTCGATATTGAGACTGCACGACGAATTGCTGTCGCGCCTGGAATCGCCCGACGTCGAGGGGCAGGTCGTGCTCGGAACGCCAGATCTGTACGCCTCCTTCATGCTGCCCTCGATCCTTGCCTTGTTCCGTCAGGCCTTTCCGCGCGTCCAAGTCCAGCTTCAATGCTCGCTGTCGACGCCGCTGGTGCGACTCGTTCACAAGGGCGAGGTCGACATTGCACTGGTCACGCGCATGAACGATTTCTCCGGCGGCCGGGTGGTGCGGCAGGAGCAGTTGATCTGGATGACGGGCGAAAATTCCACCGCCCATAACGAAACCCCGGTCCCGCTCGCCCTGCTGCCTCCCGGCAACATCTACCGCGACCACGCCATCGAATGCCTGGAACAGGCGCGCCATCCCTGGCGGATTGCCTGTGTCAGCGAGAGTGTCAGCGGCCTGCAGGCGGCGGTGTTTTCAGGTATGGCGATCACGGTGCTTGGACGCAGCGCGCTGGTCGCGGGGATGCGGGAAATCGTACGCGGCGAGGATTTCCCCGCGCTGCCGAAAGTCGATCTGTTGCTCTACAAGGCGCCGGGGACCAAGTCGGCGGCGGCGAATGCACTGTACGACTATCTCGCCCATTACCTTCCGCTCGACCGCAATGTCGAACTGCCGAAACTGCAGCACCCGCGCAATCTGGCGCTTGCCGGCGAGCATTGAGGCGTAGTCCGCCGTTTTCCCTTCCCCCGCAGCCTAGCGAACTGTTCTGCCGGCGGCGCCATATGCCGTCACGCAACGCTCGCCGCCTGGAGTCTCGCAAAAAACTTGCCGTCGTAAACGCGCACAAACTGGGCGGAATGCCCGGCGCGGGGGCGGTTTTCGGCGCTTGCGCCTTCAGGTTTGAGCGATGGTTGGGCAGCGACTGCTGAAAATCGCGCCACATTTGGATTTCTTATGGTTGGTATTTTGTTTTCTCATTTGGCGAATTCGAGAAAAATACGCCTAATCGAGGCGCGGATGAGCAGGCAAAACCCCACGCCAGAGAAACAGGGAAGATTTTCAGTATGAAGAAATCCAAGACGAATTCGCATCTATCCAGACGCAG
>JAUIBM010000300.1 GCA_030428345.1 Alphaproteobacteria bacterium
GATGCGAGAAGAAGTCCTGGTGGGCCGAAACATGGCGGTCCAGATTCATCGACATGAAGCCGGTGAGTTGCAGGAAACCGGGATAGACCAGGCGCATGAAGCCCGGATGCGGGAACGGCACCGGCATCACGACATTCTCGCGGAACCAGTCGATGCCCTTTTCCTCCGCCAGATTGTTCACCGCCGTCGGGTTCTCGCGCGTGTCGATCGGCCCGCCCATCAGAGTCATCGAGGCCGGCGCTGCGGGATCCTCGCGCGCGGCCATCACGGCGGCCGCCACAAGCACCGGCACGGAGGGCTGGCAGACCGCCATCACATGGGTGTTCGGCCCCAGAAAGTGCAGCATCGACACGACATAGTCGACATAGTCGTCAAGATCGAAGCTGCCGTCGGTGAGCGGCACCATGCGCGCATCGGACCAGTCGGTGATGTAGCAGTCGGCATATTCGCTCATCGTCTGGACGGTGCCGCGCAGCAGCGTGGCGTAATGGCCCGACATGGGCGCGACGATCAGCAGGCGCGGCCCCGGCGACTTGCTTGCGGGCAAGGCGCGCTCGAAATGGAGGAGATTGCAGAACGGGCGCTTCCAGACGATCTTCTGCGAGACCGGAACCCGGATGCCGCCGACATTGGTCGTTTCGATGCCGAATTCCGGCTTGCCGTAGCGCCGCGTGGTGCGCTCGAACAACTCGGCCGCCGCCGACATCTGCTTGCCGAACATGGTGTGGCTGATCGGGTTGAGCGGATTGGCATAGGCCAGCCTTGTGGCGTCCGCTACCGCGCGCCAGGGGGCCAGCGCCGCGTGTGACATTTCGTAGAGCTTGTAATACATCCGCCTCGTCCATCCGCCGAAACGCTGGCAAAACCCGAAACGGTTTCGCCCATTGCGCCGGCTTGTCGTCGGACTGGCATCTTATTTTGCAGTGCACACAAGAACAAGAGCGTTTTTCCGTCCGCCACGGCCCGACAGACGTCAACTGTGGTCGGCCCTTATCGGTCAGGATCAGCGCGCGGCGCGGGCAATCTCGGCGACGATGTCGCGCGCGGCGCCACGCGGGTCGGCGGCCGCCGTGATCGGTCTGCCGATCACCAGATGGGTTGCGCCGGCCCCGATGGCGACCGCTGGCGTAACGACACGCTTCTGGTCGTCGGATGGCGAGCCTTCCGGCCGGATGCCCGGCGTCACGACCACCATGTCCTCTCCCAGATGGCGGCGCACCTGATGCGCTTCCTTGGCCGAGCACACGATTCCACCCATCCCGGCGGCGCGCGCCTGGCCGGCGCGCTGCTCCACCAACATGGAGGCGATGGTTCCATAACCAGCTTCCTGCAGGTCGCCATCGTCCATCGAGGTCAGCACCGTGACGCCCAGCAGGCAGATCGGGGAACCCGCCGCGCCGCGAACCGCCGCGGCCATCGCCTGGGGATAGGCGTGGATCGTCAGCATGTCGATGCCGAGCGGGCGAAGGCTCTCCACCCCCTTCTGCACCGTATTGTCGATGTCGAGCAGCTTCAGATCGAGAAACACCTTCTTGCCCGCCTGCTTCAGCTCGCGCACCAGGTCGAGGCCGCCGGCAAAGGCCAGCTGATAGCCAATCTTGTAGAAGACGGCCTCCTCGCCGATCGTCTCGACCAGCCGTCTCGCTTCGTCGACATCGGAGACATCGAGGGCGACGATCATCCGCTCGCGTGCATCTTCCGGATTACTGCTCATGTCGCACGGGCCTCCTGTTTGGCTTGCCGGGTCATTGCCCCGCCTATCGGCTGTATGTCCAAAGACGGGCGGGCGGGATGTTGCGCAGCACGAAATCGTAATGCGCCACCTTGTAGTTGCCGCCACCCGCCGGCGCCGGCGGTCGCGGGCCATAGGTGAACTGGATCAGCGGCCTGCCCGCGGGCAGCCGATCGAGCAGGCTCTCGACCAGCGCGATACGCTGGCTCACCGGAAAATTGAGCAGCGGCATGCCGGAGACGACGCAGTCGAACCTGGCTTCGCGCATGTCGCCCAGCGTCGTGTCGAGCTGGAAGGCGTCTCCCTGGATGACGTTCACCCCGGCGAAGCTCTTGCGCAGGGCAATGACGAAATCCTCACAATATTCAATGAGATAAAGGTCCCTTGGCGCAACGCCGCGCGCCAGTATCTGGCGGGTTATCACACCCGTGCCCGGCCCGATTTCCAGCACTGGAAGGCCCGAGTGGGGGCGAACGACCGACGCCATGCTGCGCGCCGCGATCGTGCTGGTGGGAACGATGGAGCCGACGGTCCGGGGACCGTTCAGCCAGCCGCGAAAGAAGCGGATCTCGTCTTCGAATTTCCCTGCAAGGCGTGAGGCGAGGTTGGCGGACATCCGATCTTCAAACCCTTCCTGGCCCATGGCCGACATCAGCTCGCCGGCGCGAAGGCGGCCGTGCAGTTCCGTATGCGGCGTCGAGGCGCGAAAGGGCGCGCGCTCACTCGCCCATATCGAAGAAACTCTTCATCCGGCTGAAGAACCCGGTCGATTCCGGGTGGTTATGTTCGGATGAAATCCGTTCGAACTCTTCCAGCAATTCGCGCTGGCGGCGCGTCAGGCTCTGCGGCGTTTCTATCACCACCTGGATATAAAGATCGCCGACATTGGCGGTGCGCATCACCGGCATGCCCTTGGAGCGCAGGCGGAACTGGCGTCCGGTCTGGCTGCCTTCCGGCACCTTGACCTGCGCCTTGGCCCCGCCGAGCGTGGTGACCTCGAACTGCCCGCCCAGAGCGGCGGTCGTCATCGAGATCGGCACCCGGCAGAACAGATCGGCGCCCTCGCGCTGGAAGAATTCATGCGGCTTGATCGACAGGAAGATGTAGAGATCGCCCGCTGGCCCGCCGCGCGCGCCCGCCTCGCCCTCGCCCGCCAGGCGAATGCGAACGCCGTCCTCGATTCCCGCCGGGATGTTGACCGTCAGATTGCGCTCGCGCGTCACCCGTCCCTGGCCGTTGCAGGCGCTGCAGGGATCGGAAATCACCTCGCCGCGACCCTGACAGGTGGGGCAGGTCCGCTCGATCGAGAAAAAGCCCGAGGCCGCGCGCACCCGGCCCGATCCGCCGCAGGTGCCGCAAGCGCGAGGCGACGAGCCGGGCTTGGCCCCGCTGCCGGTGCAGACCTCGCAGACGATGGCGGTCGGCACGGAAATTTCCGCGGTCTTGCCCTTGAAGGCTTCCTCCAGCGTGATTTCCATGTTGTAGCGCAGATCGGCGCCGCGCTCGCGGCCGCCGGAGCGGCGCGCCCGCCCGCCCATCATCTCGCCGAAAATGTCCTCGAAGATGTCGGAAAATCCGCCAGCGGCGCCGCCGCCGAATCCCTGGCCGAAACCGCCATTGCCGCGCTCGAAGGCGGCGTGGCCGAACTGGTCGTAGGCCGCGCGCTTCTGTGGATCCTTGAGCACCTCATAGGCTTCGTTGATCGCCTTGAAGCGGTGCTCGGCGTCCTTGTCGTCGGGATTGCGGTCGGGATGGCACTCCATCGCCTTCCGGCGAAAGGCGCTCTTCAGCTCCTTTTCGTCGCAGCCCTTGGCGACGCCGAGCAATACGTAGAAATCAGCCTTCGACATTCAGCCAGCCCGCAGCCGGCGCGCATGTCGCGCCATGGCCGATCGATTGTTGCATTGTTCGTCTCCGGCACATCTGGAAAAAATCGCGGATGGAATGAATCCGTCGGCACGCTGGCGGTAGGAAAGGTTCCTCGGCAGTATCGCGAACCTGTCTGCCCGTTCTTTTCCCATGAAACAACCCGCCCGGCGTCGCCGGGCGGGTTTCATTTCAAAAGTTACGCAGACTTCTTCTTGTCCTCGTCGTCGTCGATTTCCTCGAAATCGGCGTCGACGACATCTTCGTCCTTGGCCTGGGCGGCGGCTTCACCGCCTTCACCCTGGGCTTCCTGCGCGGCCTGGTACATCGCCTGGCCGAGCTTCATCGAGGCCTCGGCCAGCGCCTCGGACTTGGCCTTGATGTCGGCCGCGTCGCCATCGGCGACAGCCGTCTTCAGGTCGGCGATCGCCGTCTCGATGGCGGCGCGATCCTCGGCCGAGACCTTGTCGCCATATTCCTTGAGCGACTTCTCGGAGGAGTGCAGCAGCGATTCGGCCTGGTTCTTGGCCTCGACGCCCTCGCGGCGAGCCTTGTCGCTTTCGGCGTTCGCCTCGGCGTCCTTGACCATCTTCTCGATATCGGCGTCGGACAGGCCGCCCGAGGCCTTGATCGAGATCTGCTGCTCCTTGCCGGTGCCCTTGTCCTTGGCCGACACATTGACAATGCCGTTGGCGTCGATGTCGAAGGCGACCTCGATCTGCGGCATGCCGCGCGGCGCCGGCGGAATGCCCATCAGGTCGAACTGGCCGAGCATCTTGTTGTCGGCGGCCATTTCACGCTCGCCCTGGAAGACCCTGATCGTCACCGCCGCCTGGTTGTCCTCGGCGGTGGAGAAGACCTGCGCCTTCTTGGTCGGGATCGTCGTGTTGCGGTCGATCAGCCGGGTGAACACGCCGCCCAGTGTCTCGATGCCGAGCGAAAGCGGGGTCACGTCGAGCAGCAGCACGTCCTTGACGTCGCCCTGCAGAACGCCGGCCTGAATGGCCGCGCCCATTGCGACGACCTCATCCGGGTTGACGCCCTTGTGCGGCTCCTTGCCGAAGAACTCCTTCACGACCTGCTGGATCTTCGGCATGCGGGTCATGCCGCCGACCAGCACCACTTCGTCGATCTCGGCGGCCTTGAGGCCGGCATCCTTGAGCGCGGCGCGGCACGGCTCGATCGTGCGCTTGACCAGATCGTCGACGAGCTGCTCGAACTTGGCGCGCGTCAGCTTCATG
>JAUIBM010000301.1 GCA_030428345.1 Alphaproteobacteria bacterium
CTTTCGATGGCGTCTCGGGCCGAGGCGGTGTTTGCAGCGGAAGCGGGCCGGCCGTTTCCGACAACACGCCCAAATTGCCGGCTGGCCCGAATTGCCGGTTGGACAGGGTCGTGAGAACGATGACACATCTGCGTCATCCGCACATGGTTTGATTCACCAAACGTGAATTGGACCGTTTTCATAAAGGCAGATTTCATACAGTTTTGGCGCCGGCCCCCGATGGCGGGATTCGCCCCGAGCGTCCGGCCAAATTCCGGCCCGCGATTGCCGGATATCCGAAAAACGCAAATTTTGGAGATGATGATGGACAGACGGGAATTTCTTTACACCGTTGGAGCGGGGATGCTTTGGGCGGCCCTGCCGCAGGATGCAGGCGCGGTCGAGGTTCATCTCAAGGAACTGATTGCCCTGACGAAGAATGCGCCGAACGAATCCATGGCTTCACTGGCGCAGACCGCGAAGGAAGCAGGCAAGCTTGGATGGACCTGCCCGACCAAGGGCAGTCAAATGCGCTGGATCGGGGGGTGGAATCTCATCACCTACAAGGGGGAAAAGGCCCAGTTGACGATGCTCAAGGGTGGCGCAGTCCGGCATGACGGCGGGGCGAAGCCCTGGTTCAACCAATGGAAGGCGATGAGCGGTTCCGGCAAGCCGATGCTGATGGTTCTTTCCGACCGAAAGAAGGAGGTCTGGTTCCAGTACTACCAGCGTCCCGGCGTCGCTTTCCTGTCCGGATACGCCAACCGGAAGCAGTTCATGACCTTCACATTGCGCTGACCGGGCTCGATCTGAACGTCGAGCCCGCTGCGGCCAGCGCATGGAGACTGCGCCAGACCCGGCGCGCTGTTGCCCCTCATTCTGAGCGACTCCCCTTCCGCCTCACCCTGAGCTGGTCGAAGGGCGAGGCGGCGCATCACGGGGAACAGTCTCCCCCCTTGCGGCGGGGTCCGAAGGACGGGCGAGACCCGTGGCTCGCCCTTGGTCGCCGGGGGCGGCAGAGGGGGGTAAGGCCGCACACATCGGGCTTTTTGCATTACCCCCCTCTGTCTGCTGCGCAGACATCTCCCCCGCAAGGGGGGAGACTGGCGCGTTGTCCGACCCTTTTCCGACCCTGATAGGTTGCTTACGGAACGGACCGGTCAGGTTGTTTACATTCCGGCATTGGCAGGAGGGTCTGTGGATGCGCGGGGTGCACGGCATCCTCTTCTCCCCCTGGGGAGAAGGTGGCGCGAAGCGCCGGATGAGGGGAATTCTGCAATGGAATCAAAAGCACCCCTCACCCCCTCGGCTGCGCCTCGGGACCTCTCCCCAGGGGGAGAGGAGGGCTTCGCCCGAAAAACTTGTCCCCGCTCTTTTCAGCTTCGGTATCCTTGAGCCACTGTTCCGGCACGCGGACGACGGAAGGCCACCGAAGCCTACCGGGTCGGGACAGCTGCGGAGCGGCTGGAAGCGGGTGTCGGACCCGGGAAAGGCCTGCAGGGCGCGTATAAGTAGGCTGTAACCGTGCTGCTTCGGGCACACGGGGCCGAAAGGGCGCAAGGCGCCACAAGGCGTCCACGATCTCCGCCGCGGGGCATCCGATGGATGCCACATACAGGACTACCCTGAGAGGCAGCCATTGGATGCCCCGCAGTCTGTAGTTTTGGGTTCAAACCTTGCGCTTCGGGCTTCGCCCTCAACGTGCGGTTTGAACTGTCCAGATCGCACGGGTTTACCCACAGGACTTGGACGGAAAAACAGGTTCGGATCGCACGTTGAGCGAAGCGAAGCGCAAGATCCGAACCCAACAAAAACTACTCATCCCACGGGCTTTTTCAGCCGCGTGAACGCAGAGGCATGTGTTGTGAAAGGGCGACCCACTTGCACCGTCATCCTCGGGCCGGCGAAGCCGGAGGACCCATACCCTTGTCCATCACCGAAGGCAGGGAATGCGGCAAGGCAACGGTATGGATCGTCGGGACAAGCCCGACGATGACGGCCGAGAGGCGGGAGGCGGGCCTCGCGGGTGGCGCGACGATGACGGCCGAGAGGCGGGAGGCGGGCCGCGCGGAAGGTCCGACGAAGACGGCGAGAGGTTCGGGCTGCGCCCTACGGATGGCCGGACGATGATGGAAGCAAGGGAGTTTGACGACGCAATGCCCGAATCCGCCGCGCAAACGAAGAGATGCGTGCCTTGGCATGCGGTGATTGCACAGGCTTCCCCCATTTGGGCCCGGGCGCGCCGAAGGATCAGCGCTTCAACTGGCAACTGCCGACGCTGCGCGGCTCCGGCCGACCGGCCATCAAGTCCTCGTAGCGGGGAAAGGAAGACACCGAATCGCCAGTGCGAGCTTCATAGAGCTTCCTGCTCGACCTGATGAGCCTGCCCGCAGTCGAGAACACCGCCAGTCCGTCTTTTCCGATCTGCACGGCCCCCCCGCGAGAAAAGCAGAAATAGTGCTTCTGCCCGTTCGAGACCGTCCAGCCCCAACTTCCACCGGGTGAACGCGCCATCTTCGAGGTCTTGTATCCCTGAGCCTGCAACTGCGAATAGCTGGCGGCATGAGACGGCGAGGAAACAAGGACGGCGGCGGCGATGGCCATGGAGATTTGAAGAGACAATCTGGCAGCCATCGGGCAGCTCCTGGGTGTTGTTGGGCGCGATCATACAACCGGCCGGGACCTTCGGGAAGGCAAGTTCCCCCGCGCCTCCCGGCAGTGCGGCCGCGACTGGCGCCGAGCGCGTTTCCTCCCCGGCCATGAATCTTCATGCCGGCCTTGATTTCATAAGCGCGCTTATAATATATCCGACTTATGAAATCCACCGGCATCGCAGGCGCGCCTTGCCGAACTGCTGGAGATCGAGCCGATCAGCGTGTCGCGCCAGCTCGACCGCATGGAGGCGGGCGGCTGGGTCGTGCGCCGCAGCGCGGCCGAGGACCGGCGGGTGCGGCTGGTCTATCCGACCGAGCAGAGTCGGCGCGCCTACGCCACGATCAAGGCGATGGCGCGGGACGTGTACGAGGAGGCGCTGACCGGGGTCGACGAGGCCGGCCGGCGCGCGCTCATCGAGGGACTGGAAAAAATGGTCGAAAACCTGGGCGCCGACGAAGCGTGCAAGGGCGAGCGGGCGAAATCGAAATCGGAAGGCGTTGACCGATGAATGCAGTGACGAAAGCGGAACGAGACGCGGCGAATGCCGGCATCGCGCCTGCGGCCGAGGCGGCGGGCGCCACGCCCAGGATGGTGCGCGGCCGGGGCGGACGCCCCGCCTCGCGCCGGTTGGGACGCCTGGCGATGATGGCGCTGGTGCCGGTGGCGATGCTGGCCGGCGGCGTCATCTACTGGATCGTCAGCGGGCGCTACGAGGAAACCGAGAACGCCAGCTTCCGCCAGGCGCATATCGCCGTCGCGGCGGAGGTTTCCGGACGGGTGGTCGCCTCCAGCGTGCGCGACAACGAAACGGTCAAGGCCGGGCAGGAACTGTTCCGGATCGACCCGGAGACCTATCGCATCGCGCTGGCGCAGGCCGACGCCGCGCTGGCGCAGGCCCGGCTCAATGTCGAGCAGTTGCGGGCCGCCTACAAGCAGGCGGTCGCCCAGGAACAGGCGGCGCAGGACGAGGCGGATTATCTGGAGGTGGAGCTGAAGCGCCAGATCGGACTGGCGCAGAAGGGCGTGACGACCGAAACCGCCACCCAGGACGCGCGCCATGAACTCACCAAGGCGCAGGACCAGTTGCTGAGCGCCAAGCAGGCGGTGGAGAGCGCGCGCGCCGCGATCGCCGGCAATCCCGACTTGCCGACCGACCAGCACCCCAATGTGATGGCCGCGCTCGCCGCGCGCGAGAAGGCGGCCTACAATCTGAGCCTTGCCACCGTGAGCGCGCCGGCCGCCGGCATCATCTACCAGGCGTCCTCGTTCAAGCCGGGTCAGTTCGTCTCGGCAGGCGCGACGCAGTTCACGCTGGTCGAGACGAGCGACCACTGGATCGAGGCCAATTTCAAGGAGTCGCAGCTCACCCACATCAAGACCGGCCAGAAGGCCGAGGTGACCATCGACACCTATCCCGGCCGCACGCTCTCGGCCACCGTTTCGGCGATCGGCGCGGGAACGGGCGCGGAATTCTCGCTGCTGCCTGCGCAGAACGCCACCGGCAACTGGGTGAAGGTGACCCAGCGCATCCCGGTCTGGCTGAAGCTGGACGAGACGCCGGCCGACCTGACCCTGCGCACCGGCATGAGCGCAAGCGTCAGCGTCGACACGAATTTCCGGCGCAAGCTCAGCGACCTGCTGCCGTTCTGACAGCGCCTCAAACGCCGCCCCCAACGGAAGTCCGAACATGAGCGCCGCAGCCGCACCCGCCTTCCGCGAAGTCCCGTTTCGCGGACTGATCACCGTGTCGATCATGCTCGCCACGATCATGCAGGTGCTCGACACGACGATCGCCAATGTCGCACTGCCGACCATGACGGGCGATCTCGGCGCATCCCAGGACACCATCACCTGGGTGCTGACGTCCTATATCGTGGCGGCGGCGATCATGACCCCGGTCACCGGCTGGATTTCGGACAGGTTCGGCCGGCGCGAGGTGTTCCTGGCGACCATTGTCGGCTTCACCGTCAGTTCCATGGCCTGCGGCATCTCGTGGAGCCTGTCCAGCATGGTGGTGTTCCGCATCGTGCAGGGCATCTTC
This sequence comes from Alphaproteobacteria bacterium, assembly GCA_030428345.1. Classification (GTDB taxonomy): domain Bacteria; phylum Pseudomonadota; class Alphaproteobacteria; order Rhizobiales; family Rhizobiaceae; genus BOKV01. The sequence goes on from JAUIBM010000301.1 coordinate 4,676, forward strand.
GGCGCGGCGATCGTGCCGCTGTCGCAAACCATCCTGCTCGACATCAATCCGCGCGAGCGGCACGGATCGGCGATGGCGATGTGGGGCGCGGGCATTATGGTCGGTCCCATCATCGGGCCGACCCTTGGCGGCTGG
>JAUIBM010000302.1 GCA_030428345.1 Alphaproteobacteria bacterium
CAGGTCTCGGCGATGGCGCGATCATCGCCCATGATCATCAGCGCGAACAGCATGTCGTGCAGCCCTTCGGAGATTTCGTTTCGCGCCGCCATGATCGGCGTCGCGCACGGGTCGAGTACGGCAAGGTCGGCGACCATGCCCACCCCGAGCGACCCGATCTCGTGGTCCAGATGCAGCAGCCGCGCATTGCCCAGCGTCGCCAGATAAAATGCCTCGAAGGCGGTGATGCGCGCGCCGGCGAGCTGCGAGACGACATAGCCGTCGCGCATGGTCGCCAGCATGGAATAGGACGTGCCGCCGCCGATGTCGCAGCCGATGCCGACAGTGACCGGATGGGCGCCTTCCCTCGCATGGCGGTAGCGGAACAGGCCGGAGCCGAGGAAATTGTTCGAGGTCGGGCAATGCACCACGCTGGCCCCGGCCTCGCTCATCACCGCCAGTTCGCGCTCGGACAGGTGGATGCCATGAGCGAAGAACGCCTTTTCCGACAGCAGCCCGTAATGGTCATAGACATCGGTGTAGTCGCGCGACCAGGGGAAGGCGCGCGCCACGGTCTCGATCTCGGCGCTGCTTTCCGACAGATGGGTCTGCAGGACGAGGTCGGGATATTCGCGCTTCAAGGCGCCGGTCGCTTCCAGCTGCGCCTCGCTGGACGTAACCGCGAAGCGCGGGGTGATCGCATATTGCAGCCGGTCGACGCCGTGCCATTTGCCGATCAGCGCACGCGACTCGTCATAGCCGGTCTGCGGCGTGTCGGTGAGGCCTGAGGGAGCGTTGCAGTCCATCATCGTCTTGCCCGAGATCATGGCCATGCCGCGCGCCTGCGCCTCGCCGAACAGCGCATCCAGCGCCACCGGGTGGATGGTCGAGAAGGCCAGGCACGCGGTGATGCCGTGCCGGAACAATTCGTCCGTGAAGGCGCGCGCCGCGGCGGCCGCGAAGGCCTCCTCGCCATAGCGCTGCTCCTCGATGAACGTGTAGCGGTTCAGCCAGTCGAGCAGATCCTTCCCGTAGGCGGCCAGCATGCGGTATTGCGGATAGTGCAGATGGGCATCAATGAAGCCCGGAATGATCAGCCTGGCGCCATGGTCGGTCTCCGCCGCGCCGGCATATTCGGCCGGCAGTTGCGCCCGCTCGCCTTCCCAGGCGATGCGCCCGTCATCGCCGATGACGATCGCTCCGCGCTCGCGATGGCGAAAGGAACGATCCTCGCCGACACTCGTTGGGTCTTCGAGGAAGGTCAGGGTCTGGCCGGTAAGGATATGCATGGATGTCCCGTCTGCTGACAATTTCTGTTGGAGCCGGGAAATCAGTCTGGCCGGCGCACGCGGCGCGCGCAACGCCAAATCGTGAGCCCGGCCTGCGCCAAATGGCTCCGGCCTTTATTGTGAACGCGAAACGTGCTTAAGCGGCGCCTCACCCGCTAGCACGAACAGGAGCAGGCGCAAATGGCGAAGAAAAATTGGCCGGTATACGGCGAAATCACCGGTCCGATCGTGATGATCGGCTTTGGCTCCATCGGTCGTGGAACCCTTCCCCTTATCGAGCGCCACTTCAAATATGACAAGTCGCGCTTCGTGATCATCGACCCCCATCCCGAGGGCGACAATGCCGCGATCGCCGAGCGCCATGGCGTGCGCTTCATCCGGCAGGCGATCACCATCGACAATTACAGGCAGACGCTGGAACCGTTGCTGACCGAGGGCGGCGGCCAGGGCTTCTGCGTCAATCTTTCCGTCGACACCGGCTCGCTCGACCTGATCAAGTTCTGCCGCGAGATTGGCGTTCTCTACATCGACACCGTCGTGGAGCCGTGGCTCGGCTTCTATTTCGACTCGACCAAGGGCAATGAGGAGCGCACCAATTACGCGCTGCGCGAGACGGTTCGCGCCGAGAAGCGCGAGAACCCCGGCGGCACGACGGCGGTTTCGTGCTGCGGCGCCAATCCGGGCATGGTCTCCTGGTTCGTCAAGCAGGGGCTGGTCAATCTGGCCGGCGATCTGGGCATGAAGTTCGAGGAACCCGGCCAGGATGATCAGCCGGGTTGGGCCGAGCTGATGAAGAAGGTCGGCGTCAAGGGCGTGCACATCGCCGAGCGCGACACCCAGCGCGCCAAGGCTCCCAAGCCGATGGGCGTGTTCTGGAACACCTGGTCGGTCGAGGGCTTCATTTCCGAGGGACTGCAGCCGGCCGAGCTTGGCTGGGGCACGCACGAGAAGTGGATGCCGGAGAACGCCAAGCAGCACAAGAAGGGCTGCAAGGCCGCCATCTATATCGAGCAACCCGGCGCCAATACCCGCGTGCGCACCTGGTGCCCGACGCCGGGGCCGCAATACGGCTTCCTCGTGACGCATAATGAGTCGATCTCGATCGCCGACTATTTCACCGCCCGCGACAAGCAGGGCGAGCCGACCTTCCGACCGACCTGCCACTATGCCTATCATCCGGCCAACGACGCCGTGCTGTCGCTGCACGAGATGTTCGGCGCGGCCGGCAAGATGCAGGAAAAGCACCACGTTCTCGACGAGAACGAACTGGTGGACGGCATCGACGAACTGGGCGTGCTGCTCTACGGCCACGACAAGAACGCCTATTGGTTCGGTTCGCAATTGTCGGTGGAGGAGACCCGCGAGATCGCGCCCTATCAGAACGCCACCGGCCTCCAGGTGACTTCGGCCGTGCTGGCCGGCATGGTCTGGGCGCTGGAGAACCCGACAGCCGGCATCGTCGAGGCCGACGAGATGGATTATCGCCGCTGCCTGGAAGTGCAACTGCCCTATCTCGGCCCGGTCAAGGGCTACTACACCGACTGGACGCCTCTCAACGATCGTCCGGGCCTCTTCCCCGAGGACATCGACGAAAGCGATCCCTGGCAGTTCCGCAACGTTCTGGTTCGCTGACGCGGCGACCAGGAAAATCGGGGGCCGGATGGAACCATCCGGCCCCCGATGCGTTTGGGCGTCATGGACGACAAGGACAGAACGACCCGCAAGGACCAGGCCCCGAGGCTGGGTGACTATTTCCCACCTTCGCTGAAGCAGTGGATCGGCGCAGCGGCGATTTTCGCCGTCGTTGCCGTCATTTCCGCCGGAGCGCTCGTCACGAGCGGCGTGGAGGACATCGGAGCCTATGCCCCCCACCCGCAGGGCTGGGCCGGGCTGCTGCACTTCGCCTTCGGCCGCTATGTCTCGGCGCATGCCGAAACTTCCGCGCCGCCCGATCCGCTCGACACGCCCGAACTGATCGCCACCGGCGCTTCCGTCTACGCCAATGAATGCGCCAATTGCCATGGCGCGCCCGGCTACGGGCAGAACCCGGTCGCCCTGTCGATGCGCCCCGAACCGCCCTCGCTCGACAAGGCGTGGCGGAAATACAGCGCGGCGGAACTCTTCACGATCATCCATCGCGGCGCCGCCTATACCGCCATGCCCGCATGGCCGGTTCCCGACCGGCCGGATGAAATCTGGTCGCTGGTGGCGTTCCTCAAGCACTGGCCGCAACTCGACGCCGGATCCTATCGCGATCTCGCCGGAATTGCGCCGTCCGCGCTGCCCGACGAGGCCGGGTCCGCCGAGACCGCACCCGCCCCGATCGTCGACGAGCGTCCCGTGCACGAAGCGACCTCGCGGCCCTACATGCCGGGGGATCCGCAAAGCATCGAAGCCGACGAGGCGACGACCTTGACGCCGAGGACCGGTATGGCGCCCTTCGGCATGACGGCCGGCGCGCGCTGCGAGATGTGTCACGGCGAGAATGGCGACGGCAAGCGCGCGAATACCGCGCCGCGCCTGGATATCCAGTCGCCTGCCTATCTCCTGGCTTCCCTGCGGGCCTATGCAGCCGGTCAGCGGCGCAGCGGCATCATGTGGCCCTATACCGCCAACTTAAGCGAAGCGGACATGCGCGCCCTCGCCCGCCACCTTGGCGCTCCCGAAACGGACGACGCCGTCGCGGAAGCCCCGGGAATTCCCGCGCCGGCCGCGCCGCAAGCCGTTGAGATTACGGCTTCACCGGCGCAGGAAACGGCCGCGCAGGAAACGGCGCTTCTGCAGCGCGGGCGAACCATCGCCGAAGACGGTATTGGCCTGGATGATGCCAAGTCCGGCCACGGCGAACCGGTGGTCAAGCGCGTCGCGGCTTGCGCCAGCTGTCATGGCGTCGAAGGCGCCTCACCCGCCCTCATGCCGAGACTGGCCGGCCAGAACCCCTATTTCCTGCGAAATCAGCTGCGCTCCATGCGAGGCGAAGGCAGGGGCGCGAACGGCGCCTACAATCCGATGAACAAGGAAGCGCATGGCCTGGCGGACGAGGACATTCGCGCCGTCGCCGCCTGGTACGCCTCGCTGCCGCCCGGCTCCGACATGCCAAAGCGCCAGCAAGCGGCCCGAAAGGGGTGAAGCCCGCCTCCAGGCCGATCCGGCTCGGAACGGTCAGCTGCGCCCGTCGAGGTGACGCGCCTTGCGCAATTGCGGGAACAGCCACGCCCAGAGCACGGCCACTCCGACCGCGCCGACCCCGCCGAAGACGACCGCGGGCACCGCTCCGAACAGGCCCGCCATGGTTCCGGCCCGGAAACTGCCCAGTTCGTTCGACGCGCCGACAAACACCATGTTGACGGCATTGACCCGCCCGCGCAGTCGATCGGGTGTCCAGATCTGGATCAGCGTCTCGCGGATATAGACGCTCACCATGTCGGCGGCGCCGACCAGCGCCAGCGCCAGGATCGACAGCCAGGCAATCGTCGATATCGCGAAAACCACGGTGAAGGCGCCGAACAGGAAGACGAAG
>JAUIBM010000303.1 GCA_030428345.1 Alphaproteobacteria bacterium
AGGGCGTCCGGCTTCCGGGTGGTCGCCTTCGACAATCGCGGGCACGGGGCGAGCACGAAATTTCACGATTCGTCGGACTACTCCCTCGACACCATGGCGAGCGACGCCGTGGCGCTGATGAACCAGCTGCGCATCGATCGGGCGCATGTGATGGGCTATTCCATGGGCGCGCGCATTTCCGCGACCATCGCCATGCGCCACAATGAACGGGTGGAAAGGTTGGTCCTGTCCGGCAATGGCTGGGGCATGGTCGAGGATGCGCAGGACTGGCGGCCGGTGCGCCAGGCTCTGCTCGCCGACAGCCTCGACCAGGTCACCGACCTGCAGGGGCGCGCCTTTCGCGCCTTTGCCGACCAGACCGGCAGCGATCGCGTCGCGCTGGCCGCCTGCATTCGCAGCGTTCGCCAGCTCCTGCCGGTCGAGGAACTGAGGCAGGTCGAGAACCCCGTTCTGGTGGCTGTCGGCACACTGGACGAGATAGCGGGTTCCGGCGAAAAGCTCGCCGAAACCTTCCCCAATGGGCGCTATTTCCCGATTCCCGGACGCGATCACATGCGCTCGGTCGGCGACAAGCGGCACGTCCAGGCGGTCGTCGACTTTCTGACAGCGTAAAGTTCTCGTTCACGACGGCGCGGGATTGTTCACCGTCTGCCATCTTGTGTGCGGCCTTGGCGTGCCTATAGTTTAGGGTGACACCATTCATGCGGAGGAAGCCACATGAGCACGAATCGTCTGGCCGCGGCGCCCGCCACGGTCGATCCCATCTGGCAGTCCGTTCGCGAGGAGGCGAGGGCGATCGTCGAGAGCGACCCGCTGCTGGCCACCTTCATCCATTCCACGGTGCTCTACCAGAAGCGGCTCGAAGACGCGGTCGTCTCGCGGATCGCAGACCGCCTGCACAGCCGCGAGTTCCCGGACGACCTGATCCGACAGGTGTTCGAGGAGATGCTGGATGACTGGCCGGAATGGGCGGGCATCCTGCGCATCGACATGGCGGCGGTCTATGACCGCGATCCGGCCTGCGAGCGCTACATAGAGCCGCTGTTGTATTTCAAGGGATTCCACGCGATCCAGACCCACCGGCTGGCGCATTGGTGCTGGAACAAGGGACGCCGCGACTTCGCGCTCTATCTGCAGAGCCGCTCGAGCCAGGTGTTCCAGACCGACATCAACCCCGCCGCGAAGATGGGCAAGGGGATTTTCCTCGATCACGCCACCGGCGTGGTCATCGGGGCGACCGCCACGATCGGCGATGACGTCTCCATCCTGCACGGGGTCACCCTGGGCGGCACCGGCAAGGAGTGCGGCGACCGCCACCCCAAGATCGGTTCCGGCGTGCTGCTGGGCGCTGGCGCGACCGTTCTGGGAAACATCTCCGTCGGCAAGTGCTCGCGCATCGCGGCGGGCTCGCTCGTGGTCAAGCCGGTGCCCAACAATGTGACGGTGGCGGGCGTTCCCGCGCGGGTTGTTGGCGTCGCCGGTTGCGCGGAACCCTCTCGGGCGATGAATCAGGTGCTCGCGGACGAACGCGAAAACAGCTGATCGCCCGGTCCGCTTCCCGCTCGACGGGTTTACACGCCACTGCCGCCCGTGCCAAAAGCGGCGCGCCCGCCGAATTTCGATTTGTCCGGCGGGCGTGTCTGGAACAGTGGAGACCGAGATGAAGCCCGACGAACTGCGCAAGCTCGACGCTTATTTCAAGCGTGTGTTCATGACGCCCGGTCTTCAGGTCCGGGCCCGGCCGAAGAAGGACGATTCGGCCGAAGTCTATCGCGACGACGAGTTCCTCGGCGTACTCTATCGCGACGAGGAAGACGGCGAATTGTCGTATAATTTCTCCATGGCGATCCTCGACATCGACCTGGACTGATCGCGCCTCAATCCGCCAGCATGCCCCGGATGCGCTTGCGCACGGCGTCTTCCAGCACCATCCAGTGCGGCATCAGCGAGCGGTGGAACCGGTAGGTGACGGCAAGGCCGCGACCCATCTGGATATCGCGCAGGCAATAGGGGGTAGACCCGCCTGTGCCTTCCTTCACGCATCGCGCCGCAAACGGGTAGGGGCTGTTCGCCTCGTACCATAATTCCTCGTCGACAAAGCCGCCTTCCGCGCTCAGCGAGCGCCGCACCAGCCCGTATCCGCCCTCGCGCTCGGGTCCGCTCATGAAGCGCGAATAGATCGGTCCGATCCGCCCGGACATGTCGAGGCGCATGCTGCGCGGCTCCAGGGTGACGAAGACGATGGCTGGATTGACCGTGGGGGAATCGAATTCCGCGCCCAGCGCGTCGCTGTAGCCCTCCATTCGCGGCCAGTGGAAATACAGATCCAGCCTCTCGGCGCTGGCGGCGCGGCGCTGGCCCGCAAAGCGGACCACATTGGCCGGGACGTCCAGCACGTCATTGCCGATCTGGATTTCACGGCTTCGCGTGTCGACCGAATGTCCCGCCCGCGCGATGTCGCCGCCCTTCAGGTGAACCAGCAGCAGCGTTGCGCCGGCCAGCAGCGCCAGGGCCATGCATGGCGGCGCGAGCAGCCGGACCAGCGATCCGCCTTTCGCCGTTTCGTCGGACTCCGCCACGGCGGCTTCCGGCCGCCCCCTTTCGGGCCGCCCCGCGCGAGCGCGCCGCGGCGCCCCTTCCTGGGCCATGTCCATCGCCATGATCGCACCCGTGACCTGCCTGCATGTGCCGGCGCGGGACGCTTCGTCCGGCATGCGCCTTGCACAGGGCGTCAGCATCGTGTGTCATGGTAAACAGGAGGTTAATCGCATGGCGGCCTGGATTGCCCCTTTACTGGCGAGCCTGTTCGGCTTCGCACTGTCGGGCCTTGTCGCCGCCGCCTTCCAGTTGGCGGGCCATGACAGGCCGGCCTTTCGGGCGCGATTTGCTACGGCCAAAGACGCCTCCTGGTCGCTTGCGCTGTGCACATTCGCCGGGCCGCATATCGTGGCCTCGGCGGCCGCGCGCCGCTGGCGCCAGGGCATGCTGACCTTGCTGCAATTGTCGGCCGCCATGGCCCTGGTCTGTCTGTGGAGCTTTTGCTCCGGCGTGGCGGTGTTCGGATTGCTGGGCGCGGCGGGCCTTGGCGCCACGCCCTGAGCGTGGCCGCTACCGGACGCTGCCGACCACGGCGTTGCGGCTGTCGCCAATGCCCTCCCAGCGGCCGGAATCGGCGGCCGACTGTCGCTTGAGATATTGATAGCCGGTGCCGTACCAGGGGCGGATATCGTCTTCCAGATTGTCGAGGATATAGTCGGCCCGGTCGGTGCGGACCGTCAGCACGGCATGCCCGTCGCCATTGCTCTGGCGCACGACCGTGATCAGCAGGCTGGAGGCGGGCCAGCCGCGCTGCATCAGCATGTGCCGCTTCAGCAGGACATAATCCTCGCAATCGCCGAATTGTTCCGGATAGGTCCACAATTCCTCGACATGGTACAGTTCCATGTCGGTGGCAGGCTGCACGCTGTGATTGGCGGCGTCGTTGATCCGGACCAGCTCGTCCCAGCGCGCCCGCGTCAGCTTGGTCGGCGCGATGTTGCGGCTGTGGATCCGGCAGTCGGCGACATAGATCTTGCAGTATTCATAATGGCCGATAGGCTGGGTGGTGCGCCCGGTAACCGGCATGTGGTCCTGCGTTCCCTGCTTCGCTGCGGCGATCCCCGTTCCGGAGATCCCGATTGCGACAACGACCGCCAGCATTGCTACGCTTGTTCTGGTCATCTGTATTGCTCCCCATTGCAGGGATACAGATAAACGAAATAATTTTATTCAACGCAAAACCGGATATCTGGAATTAAGACAAGATAATCTCAAATTTATACATAATTCTATTCAAATGTTATGGTTTGCGATAACCGGTTGGAAACCACTCCTGCAGTGCGGAGCGGGGTCATGTCCCGGCGCCGAGCCGCTTTCCCGTGCTGGGTGAAAAGAAGCAGAGTTTTTCCGGCTCGACCCTCGCAAGCAATTCCATGCCCAGTTCGACCCGTGAATCGATGTGGATCACCAGTTTTTGTCCGTCGAGTTCGCCATGCACGAGGCGACCGGCGCCGAGTTCCTCGACATAGGCGATGGCGATGCAGAGATTGGCTTCGCCCGGGTCGCTTGGGATGGTGATCTCCTCGGCGCGCAGCCCGACACGAACCGGGCCGGTGTGCGCGATGGCGCCGTCCAACGTGACCAGGTTCGATCCCAGCCGGAGCGACGAGCCCTCGATTTCGCCATCGAGGAGGTTCATTGCGGGCGAGCCGATGAACGAGGCGACAAAGGCCGAGGCGGGATTGCGATAGACTTGGAGCGGAATGCCGATCTGTTCGATGCGGCCGCCATTGACGACGACGAGCCGGTCGGCGAGGGGGTGCTCTCGGCGTGACGACCTGGCGAGTGCGCGTCCGCGACCAGCGCCGCCGCGTCCACGATGTCGTCGTCGACGCCGAACCCGACGCGTCGGTCGGTGCGCTCGAGGCGCGCCTCGAGGAGCAGGGCTTCCATGCCAAACCGCTGGGGTTCGATGGTCGGGCGATCGACCCGAACGACTCGCTCGCCGACCTCGGCGTGATCCACGGTTCGCTGTTCACCACCGCGGCGCTGTCCACCGAACCCGTCACCTCGGGCCCGGGCACCTACGTCGTGGTCGTCACCGGGCCCGATGCCGGACGTTGTCGCCGGCTGACGACGCCCGGCGTCATCACGATCGGCCGGGGTGCCGACGCGGACCTGTGCATCGACGACCCGCTGCTCTCCTCCGTCCACTGCCAGGTGGCC
>JAUIBM010000304.1 GCA_030428345.1 Alphaproteobacteria bacterium
GTTCGTAGCGATCGGCGATGAACGCCTCGTCATCTCTGCCCGCGACCAGAAGAAAAGGCGGCAGCGCCGCGACATCGCGGAGATAATCGGCGCGCGGCGCGAAGGAGGTGTTTAGCCGAAACGAATAGGCGTCGGTCGCCCCCTCGCCGCCCGGACCGGCCCTGACGGAGGCAGGAATGGCGAACCGGATGACGGTCAGGCCGTTGAGCACGCGCACGCCCACGGCGTTGAGCATGGAAAGGCCAATAATTCGTCGGGTCAGCGGCATTGCCCAGCCGCCGGAATTGGGCCGCGCCGTCGGCGCGTTGTATTTCAGAAAAGGGGCCAGCAGCAGATAGGCGTCGGCCAGTGCGCCGTGCGCGCCACCGGCAAAGCGGATCCATATCGCCCGCCCGCAAATCGCACGACTAGGCCTCCGCCGGAAGAATGTCCTGCCAGAACAAGTTTCTGGCCAGGCTTTCTGACAATCTGAATCAGGTCGGCGAGGTCCTCCTCCAACTGGCCGACATGATCGACATCGCCACGCCGCTGTGGCGAGAATCCGTGCCCGCGCAGATCGGGGACGACCACATCGGCCAATCCCGCATCGGCGATCGCCGCGGCAAGCGGCAGATAGGCCTCGCCATGCCAGCCGGAGCCATGAACAAGCACCATAAGCGGCGCGTCGCCTTGGGGGGACTGGAACCGGCGATAAGGGTGCTTCTGCCCGTCGCGGCTGGCGTAGGCCAGAAATTCGTGCGCCTCCCCGCTCTTCGATTGCGGGGCCTTGTCGAAGGCGAGGCCGCCCTGGGAGGGCGCAACGCCGCTTCCCTGTGAAAGGATCATGCCGAGGGCGGTCACAAAATAGATCGCGACGGACATGGCGGCGAAGGCAAGGATGTTGAGAAATACGCTGATGGTGAACCCGGATTATCTGGTGTTTGGACGACCGCGATTTCGGTGTGCGGGGACGCCATCATAGCGCGACGACGCCATATCGCCACCGCACGGGAGAAGATCGCTGTCAGTCCCTGCGGGATTTCACCCAGACGTTGATGGCAAGCCCGAGGATCGCCAGCCCGCACAGCGCGAAAATGGTCGGCAGGCTCAACTCGGTCATGTTGGCCCCGGCATAGGCCGTCAGGATGGTGAGCGGCAGGATGCCAAGCGCAGTGGTCCAGAGAAAGACGGGCCACGAGACGCTGGTCAGCCCGGCGGCGTAATTGACCAGGTTGAAGGCGATGAACGGCATCAGGCGTACAAACAGCAGGCCGGCCGCGCCATGCGTCTCCAGGACGCGATCGACCTTGCCCAGTTGCTCCGCAGAGATATGACGCGCCGCCAGCGCCCGTCCAAACCGACGCGCCACCCAGAATGCGAGCGCCGCCCCGAGCATCGCGCCGGTCCACACGACCAGCGTCCCCATCACGGTGCCCAGAATCGCTCCCGCGCATAGCGCGATCAGCTCCGCGGGCAGCGGCATGACGTTGTGCGCGATCATCAGAAGGATGAGCATCGGAGCGGCCCACATTCCAAGGTCGCCGATCCAGACCATCCAGGCAGCGGTATCGACATAGTCCGGAAAGAACCATGAGCCTGCAACCAGGCAAACAATCAGCACGATGATGGCAGCAATGACGAGCCGGCCTGAAAGAGAAAAGCCCTTGCGCGGAGGAACGATCATGTGCGCGCACCGCCAGTCGCGGACTGCCCGCTGCAGCATGGCATCTGCCTGATATTCTTTGTCTTCATGACATCGACAATCGCCGTCGCGCATGATCGATTGTCACAAACCTTGTGGCGCGGCGCCAGCAATCCAAGCTTGCAAACCACCCCCGCGCCCTGCATCGCTGTCCACACGAATCTCATACCCCGCCTGCGGTTGATTCATGCAAACCCCCAGCGGCAATGATACAGTTCGATCTGCAAATGTTTGCAGGAGGACATCATGGGCATCGAAAGTCTGATCGTATTTCTTATCGTCGGCGCCATCGCCGGCTGGCTCGCCGGCCTTTTGGTAAAAGGCTTCGGCTTCGGCCTGATCGGCAACATCGTGGTTGGCATTGTCGGCGCGTTTATTGCCGGCTGGTTGCTTCCGCGCCTCGGAATCGCAATCGGCGGCGGAATCATCGGCGCGATCATCAACGCCACTATCGGCGCCGTGATCCTGCTGGTCATCCTGCGGCTGGTGAAGAGCTAGGCGCCGCGCCTGACAAGCGCATTATCGTCAAACTCAAAGGCGGGCCCGTAAATTGCCGGGCCCGCCTTTTTCATTCAGCAGAAGCCTTCTCGCGCGATCGGGCGCGGCTCTACCACCATTTCTCTGGCTCGAACCGGCCAGCCGCCTGTTCGATCACATGCGCCGCCTGAAACAGCGTCTCCTCCTCGAATGGCCGCCCGATCAATTGCAGGCCGAGCGGCAGGCCGGAGGCGTCGAGACCGGCCGGGACAGCCATGCCGGGAAGCCCTGCCATGTTCACCGTGACCGTGAAGATGTCGTTGAGATACATCTTGACCGGATCGGCTGCCATATCCTCGTCCGCAATGCCGAATGCTGCGGTCGGCGTCGCCGGCGTCAGAATGGCGTCGACACCGGCGGCGAACGCCTGTTCGAAGTCGCGCTTGATCAGCGAGCGCACCTTCTGCGCCTTGAGGTAGTAGGCGTCGTAATAACCGGCCGACAGCACATAGGTGCCGATCATGACGCGGCGCTTGACTTCCGTTCCGAAGCCGGCGGCGCGGCTCTTCTCGTACATGTCCCTGAGGTCGCCGCCCTCGACCCGCAAGCCGTAGCGCACGCCGTCATAGCGCGCCAGGTTGGAAGAGGCTTCGGCGGGCGCGACGATGTAATAGGCCGGCAGGGCATATTTGGTATGGGGCAGCGAGATATCGACGATTTCGGCCCCGGCGTCGCGATACCAGTCGATTCCGCGCTGCCACAGCGCCTCGATCTCGGCCGGCATGCCCTCGACGCGGTACTCCCTGGGAATGCCGATCTTCATCCCTTTGACCGATTTGCCGATCGCCAGTTCATAATCGGGCACAGCGCGATCGACGGAAGTTGTATCCTTGTCGTCGACGCTCGCCATCGATTTGAGCAACAGGGCTGCGTCGCGCACGTCGCGCGCGATCGGGCCGGCCTGGTCCAGCGAGGACGCGAAGGCGACGATCCCCCAGCGCGAGCAGCGCCCATAGGTGGGCTTGATCCCCACCGTCCCGGTAAACGCGGCAGGCTGGCGGATCGACCCGCCCGTATCGGTTGCCGTCGCCCCGGCGCACAGATGCGCGGCCACCGCGGCGGCGGAACCGCCGGAGGACCCGCCGGGCACCAGCCTGGCGTTGGAGCCGCGCGAACGCCAAGGGTTGACTACCGGACCGTAGTAGGAGGTCTCGTTGGAGGAACCCATGGCGAATTCGTCCATGTTGAGCTTGCCCAGCATGACGGCGCCGTCCGCCCACAGATTTGACGTAACGGTCGATTCATAGCGCGGCTCGAAACTGTCGAGCACATTGCTGGCCGCCTGGGTGTGGACGCCCCTCGTGGCAAACAGGTCCTTCACGCCGAGCGGAATGCCCTCCAGCGCGCCTCCCTCGCCCTTGGCGATACGCTCATCGGAGGCCTTCGCCATGGCGCGCGCCTTGTCCGGCGTCACCTTGATGTAGGCGTTGAACTGCGCGTTCGCCGCCTCGATCGCGGCCAGATAGGCTTCGGTAAGCTCGCTGGCGGAGATGGCCCCGCTCGCAAGCTTTTCGCGCGCCTGCGCGATGGTGAGGCTGGTCAATTCGCTCATGCGGTCAACTTCTTCTCATAGAAACGGGAATATCCGGAATCGGGGTAGTCAAGAACGGCGCCGCAGCGCGAGAAGCCGGCCCGCTCATAAAGACACCAGGCCGGTTCGAAACCGGGCGCCTCGCCAGTCTCGAGCACCAGCCGGGCAATCGCCTTCTGGCAGGCCAGATCGACAATGCGCTGAAGCAAGGCGACGCCGACGCGCTGGCCACGAATTTCAGGGCGCGTGAACATGCGCTTGATCTCGCCCAGTCCGGCATCGTGCTGCTTCAGCGCCCCCATGCCAACGGCCTGCCCTGCCGCGTCGCGGGCGACAAACAGCGTCAGTTTCGGGTCGTCCATCTGCTCGACCGTCAGCTGGAACTGGAATTCGCGCGGCGTCAGCGGAATCATATATGCGTTGAGGTCGGCGACCATGGTGCGCACATCGTCCTGAAGCGGCGTTTCCGGGGCGATCGTGATCACCCTTGTTACTCCACCACTTTCGGCACCGCGAAGAAGCCGTCCTCGGAAACCGGCGCATTGGCGAGAATGTCGTCAGACTTGTCGCCGTCGGCGACGACATCCTGGCGCTTCTTCATGGCCATTTCCACGACCGAGGTCATCGGTTCGACGCCTGATACGTCAACCTCGTCGAGCTGCGCAACGAAGCCCAGTATTGCGTTGAGCTCATCGCGCATGCGCTCGGCCTCTTCGGGCGTTACGGCAATGCGGGCCAGATGGGCCACGCGCTTCACGGTGCTCAGGTCAACAGTCATGTCGGCGATTCCAGACGGATACGAGACGGTCGTTACAGACAAGGCCCCGCTATAGCGGGCCGGCGCGCCGGTTTCAACGCCGCAAGGAGGCAAGTCGCGGCGGCAGACATATCCGGCCGCCGCGCCGCCTCACAATCATGCGATTTCGTGCGACCCGCCAGCGTTGAGAACTTTCACCTTGCCGCTGTCGCCCTCCATGGCCTCCAG
>JAUIBM010000305.1 GCA_030428345.1 Alphaproteobacteria bacterium
GCTCGTTCTTACCCGTCGCGAAGCCCTCCTCGCCGGCGCAAGCCTTTCGCTTGCGCTTTCCTCACCTGGCTTCGCCGCCGAAGCAGCCACCATGCAACCCGAAAAGGATTCCGTTCAGATGACGCACAGTTTCGTAACCACAAGAGACGGCGTGGAGATCTTCTACAAGGATTGGGGAAGCGGCCAGCCGATCGTCTTCCACCACGGCTGGCCGCTCTCGTCCGACGACTGGGACGCCCAGATGATCCACTTCGTCAACAAGGGCTTCCGGGTCATTGCTCACGATCGCCGGGGCCATGGCCGGTCCACCCAGGTTTCCGGAGGTCACGACATGGAGCATTACGCGGCCGATGTGGCCGCGCTCGCGGAACATCTGGACCTGCGTAACGCGGTGCATGTCGGTCACTCAACCGGCGGTGGGGAGGCCGCCGCCTATGTAGCGCGGCACGGCGCGGGTCGGGCGGCAAAGCTGGTAACGCTCGGCGCCGTTCCCCCGATCATGCTGAAGAGCGACTCAAATCCCGGCGGCGTTCCGATGGAGGTCTTCGACAATTTCCGCGCCGCGCTGGCCGCCGACCGGGCGCAGTTCTATCTCGACGTCGCGAGCGGCCCCTTCTACGGGTTCAACCGTCCCGGCGCGAAAATCTCGGAAGGAGCAATCCGCAATTGGTGGCGGCAGGGCATGAACGGCTCGGTCAAGGCGCATTGCGACGGCATCAAGGCCTTTTCCGAAACCGATTTTACCGATGACCTGAAGAAGATCGATGTGCCGACGCTGATCATGCACGGCGACGACGACCAGATCGTGCCGATTGCCGATACCGCGATGCTGGCCGCCAAGATCGTCCGGAACGCGACGTTGAAGGTCTACAAGGGCTTTCCGCACGGCATGATGACCACCAACCCGGACGTGATCAACGCCGACATCCTGGCCTTCATCCAGAGCTGAGCCGGGCTCTGCGCGACAGACATGGCGGGCTCCCGAACCGCCATGTCCCGCCTGCTCCGCCGCCCCCGTCCCGAAGGAATACGCCATGTCCAGATCCTTCCTTTCCGTCCTGCTGAGCTTCAACGGCGGCTATGTCGACACGGTGGGCTTCATTGCGCTCGCCGGGCTGTTCACGGCCCATGTGACGGGAAATTTCGTGACGCTGGGCGCTTCGATCGCGGTTGGTTCGGGCGGCGCGCTGGCCAAGGTCCTGGCATTGCCGCTGTTTTGCCTGGTGGTGGCGCTGACGCGCCTCGCCAGCCTGCGGATGGAGCGTCGCAAATGGCCGGTGGTCGGCATCCTGATGTCGCTGAAGCTTACGCTGCTCATCATTGTCGCGGCGCTGGCCGGCATTTGGGGGCCGGTTGTCGACCAGGGCGGAGCGCTGGCGCTTGCGATCGGCCTGATCTTGGTGGCGGCGATGGCCGTTCAGAATGCGTTCCACCGCGTTCACATGGCAAAAATGCCGCCGACGACCCTGATGACCGGCACTACCACCCAGATCATGCTGGATATCGCCGACCTCGTCGATGGCGGCATCGGCAGCAATCGCGCCGCGGTGATCGAACGCCTCAGACGCATGAGCGCCAGCCTGCTTTCCTTCGCCGTGGGCTGCGCCGCAGCGGCTCTCGCCTTCCTCGTCTCGCCGGTCTGGTGCTTCGCCTTGCCGCCGCTTGTCGTCGCTCTCGGCTTCCTTGCGCTGTCGGAAGCGGAAAAGACGCCGCCCGCCGCCAAGGCCGGCTGAGTTCGCCTTGCGGCATTGCTCGCCGGTTCCGCGCGAGCGGTCTGCAACACGACTCGACGAGGGTAAGGGATAGGGTCCGCAGCCTGAGACCCCGCGCGGGACTGACTCAGCCAGCATCGACCAGAGTGAGCTGAGTACGATTCTGGCGTCGTCCCTGGCGGGTTGGCGCTGTGCTAAAGCGTCAAGGTACTGCTATGACGACGTCCACTGGCTCACCCAATCCGGGAGAGCCGCGCTCCCCATTCGCCCGGCATCCCGCCGGCAAACTACCTTCACGCACGGAAACCGGAATGGCCGATACTCCCGCCGCAGCCCACCCCTCGTCAGGCAACACCGGGCTCGGACTATACGCCATGGCTGTCGCTACTGGCATCGCGGTCGCCAACATCTATTACAACCAGCCGATGCTGGGCCTCATCAAGGCGGATTTCCCGCAGAATTCGGCAGCGGTGTTCGTGCCGACAGCAACGCAATTGGGGTATGCGCTGGGCTTGTTCTTCCTCCTGCCTCTCGGCGACCTGCTGCAGCGGCGCAGGCTGATCATCGTCCAGTTCGTGATCCTGTCGCTTGCCTCGATCGCCGCGGCGGTGGCTCCGGCGCCTTGGCTGCTGGTGCTTGCCTCCGCCGCCCTCGGCGCATGCGCGACCGTCGCCCAGCAGATCGTACCCTTCGCGGCGCATCTGGCATCGCCGGAAAAACGCGGGGCTGCGATCGGCACGGTCATGGCCGGGCTGCTATCCGGCATCCTGTTCAGCCGGACGATTGCCGGCTTCGTGGCCGAGCATGCCGGCTGGCGCGAGATGTACTGGCTCGGCGCGCCGCTGGCCCTCGCTGCGGCGGCGTTGATGTTCGCGTTCCTCCCGAGCCAGGACCCCGTCTCGCCGATGCCCTATTTCCGCGCCCTGCGCTCGCTCAGGGGCTTCTGGATGAGGGAGCGCGACCTGCGCGTCGCAACATTCGTGCAGGCCGCGCTGTTTGCCTCGTTCACGGCTTTCTGGACGATCCTGGCGCTCTACCTTGCCGGACCGCAATTCGGACTGGGCGCCGACATTGCCGGCTTGTTCGGCATTGTCGGCGCTGTCGGGATTTTCGCCGCGCCGCTGGCGGGGCGTGTTGCGGACGCGAAAGGACCGCACTTCGTCGTGTGGTCTGGCGTCATTCTCGTGCTGGCGGCGTGGTGCGTCTTCGGATTATGGGCTTCGCTGATCGGCCTCGTCGTCGGCGTGATCATCCTGGATTTCGGGGCGCAGGCAACGCTGATCTCCAACCAGCACATCATCTATGCCCTCGACCACGAGGCGCGCAGCCGCCTCAACACCATCTTCACCACCGGCATGTTCATCGGCGCCGCAACCGGCTCCGCGCTGGCGACCATTGCTTGGCAATTCGGCGCCTGGCCGGCCGTTTGCGTCCTCGGCGCTGGATTGGGAGTGATCGCGCTGGTCGTGCGGTTGCTGTCGCTGGCGAGCGGCAAGGACGCGCAATAGCCGCATCCCGTCAGGCCGGAAACTCCGGCGCGGCGAGCCGCCTCACCCGCATTTTCAGATGCTTGGGCTGCAGATAGGTTTCCAGTCCCTCGCGGCCGAGTTCGCGCCCGATGCCGCTCATCTTCCAGCCTCCGAACGGCGCCTGCAATTCGCTGGTGTCGTTGACATTGACGCCAATGGCGCCGAACTCCAGCCGGTCGGCGATCGCCCACAAGCGTTCCAGGTCCGGACCGTAGAGATAGGCCGCCAGGCCGAATTCGAGGCCATTCGCCATTTCCAGCATCTGGCTTTCGCTTTCATAGGCGGCGATCGCCGCCATGGGACCATAGGTCTCCTCGCGCATCGGCAGACTGTCGAGCGGCGCATTGTCCACGAGCGTCGGGCGATAGAACAATCCCGTCGGCCCGGCGCCCCCGTCCGGGCCGACGCCGCATAGCAGGCTTGCGCCCTTCGCCAGCGCGTCCAGCTTGTGGCGCTCGACGCGGTCGATCACGGACCGGTTGAGCACGGGTCCATAGGCGACGCCCGGCTGCGCGCCGTCGCCCAGCACCGTCGCCTGAGTCATCTCGCGCAAGGCTTCGACGAAGGGCGCATGGATCGTCCGGTCGACAAGGATCCTGTTCACGGTGATGCAGATCTGGCCCATGTTGGAAAAGGCGCGCCGGTGCGCCGCCCGCGCCGCCTCCTCCACATCCGCGCCCGCGGTGACGATGAACGGGGCATGCCCGCCGAGTTCCAGGCTGACGCGCTTCATGTTGCCGGCGGCGTTGCGCATGATGTCCTGCCCCGCCGCAATCGAGGCCGTAGCCGATATCAACCGCACCCTGGGATGACGGGCCAGCGCCGCGCCGGCGACCGGCCCCAGTCCTGGAAGATCGGCGAGCACGCTTGCCGGCAAACCGGCTTCCGCGAGGCAGTCCACCAGCATCGCTATGGCGAGCGGCGTTTCGTGCGGCGACTTGACCACCATCGGACATCCGGCAGCGAGCGCCGGGCCGATCTTCCAGCAATAAAGGTCGACCGGATAATTCCATGGCACGATCGCCGCCGTCACGCCGATCGGGTGATAGGCAACGACGTTCTTGACATGCGGCGAGGATGCCGGGCGCAAGGACCCGTGAATGCGCGTCGCCTCCCCGGCATAGTATCGCAGGACCTCGGCTCCGAAGAGAATTTCCTTGCGGCTGTCGGCAAGCGGCTTGCCCTGTTCGCGGGTCAGCATCAGCGCGATTTCCTCGACGCGAGCGATGATCAGCGTCGAAGCCCGTTCAAGAATGGCGGCGCGCCCTTCCGGCGCCATGGCCGCGAACGCGCCGGCCACCCCCTCGGCATGCCCGACCGCGCGCCGGCGAGAACATCTCGCGGTGCGCGGTTGGCGGTCCATGGCCACACAGGATTCGCCGGTATCGAGGTCCTGCCGGTACCCCATGTCCCTGGTCCGATCGTTCCTCAGGAGAAGAGCGTGCCGCCGTTGCTGTCCATGTTGGTGCCGGTGATGAAGGCGGC